>CAIXMC010000351.1 GCA_903920405.1 uncultured beta proteobacterium | reverse complement strand
TGTTAAACTAGTGAGACTTATAAACGTCTTTTCATTGAGTATTGCTGAATTGTATGAAAACATAATAAATTAAAACAAGAAAATAATATTTAGATAACTGAAGTTAATATTTTAAATAAGGTACAATAGGTTTCCAATAAAGTCTAGTGAAATTCAGAAATTCGGCAATATCTACCATTCTGTTGGCAGCGTGTAATTTTGATACCGATTCCAAATGATGCAAGTTTGATGGATGACTTGAGGACAACTTGGCCACATTTTTTTTTACTTTTGAGTTGGCTCCATTGCCGCAGATCGCGGGTACTAAGCAAACAATGGTCACGCAGCGAAAAAATATCGGACTCTGATAAAAATCGTCCCTGACTGAATTCCAAAATCAAATTACGACCATTGATTTGCTCCCACAACTTCAAATGAATGATGTGACGAATGGTGTTCTCAATGGTCGTCTGTTTTAACGATGTTCTGAGCTTTTCAGTGACGTAAAGTGTGACCCAGTAATCCGGCACCCCTTCGGGATCCAAAAGGATGGGGTACCGCTCGCCCTGAGAAAAAACCAAGTGAGTCAATCATCCCATGTTGTTTTCCGTCCATTTTTATCAACAAAAGATAGGTATACACCCTAAAAGATATTGATCAACACTTTTTTCGCATACAAAGAAAAAAAAGGCCTGCAAATGCAGGCCTTTGTGTGTTTATTTCAACTTTTTCTGAAAACGTACTGGTCAAAACGGAATATCGTCATCCATGTCATCAAAACTGCCACCCGGCGGTGCAGTGACAACTGGTGTTGGCTGGGGTGCGACAGGTCGAGAAGCAGGGGCAGGCCGCGAATAAGAACTGCTTTGACTTGAACCAAAACCGTCTTCATCACCCACCGGTGCGCCTGCGCCCTGACGGCTACCCAGCATTTGCATTTGGTCAGCACGAATCTCGGTGGTGTATTTTTCAATACCGTCCTTGTCAGTCCACTTGCGGGTGCGTAAGCTGCCCTCAACATAAATCTGGGAACCTTTGCGTAAGTACTGCTCCACAATTTCGGCCAGACGGTAGTTAAACACAATGCGATGCCACTCAGTCGCCTCTCGCATTTCGTTGGTTTGTTTGTCTTTCCATCGGTCGGTGGTCGCAAGGGTGACATTGGCCACCCTATCACCGTTGGGAAATGTCCGAACCTCTGGGTCACGTCCCAGATTGCCGACAAGAATCACTTTATTGACTGAGGCCATGGGGTCTCCTGGTTATATAGCATAGGGTCATGATGGGATGTGGCCATCACGCGCACGTGGTGAATCGCACATCCCATCGGGTGTCACTTGAGTTTATCCGTCTTTCTTGTGTGCCATGAATCCTGGACATCTGTAGCTAAGGATGTGGTCAGTAAGCGATTAACGGAAAGTTTTCTACGTCAAAAATTATACAAAATTCGGCTATAACCCGCTCTGGTATTGCATAGTTTGCTATGTTTTTTGAAATTATTAGGTAGGAAACTTATTGTGAATCACTTAATAAGTTCCCCATTTGGCCGTCTGAGTTAAAGATGCAATGACAGGCGAAAATTGCTGATGTGGCTGGGTCACACTTTTGAAGGAACAATGCCTGGCTCCTGCGCCTTCACCCCAAACCAGGCAGCGTACATCGCAGGCAGCGCCAGCAGTGTCAATACTGTTGCTACCATCAGCCCGCCCATGATGGCCACGGCCATCGGCCCCCAAAATACCGAGCGCGACAACGGAATCATCGCCAGCACTGCCGCCGCAGCGGTCAGCGCAATAGGGCGAAGACGGCGTACGGCAGACTCCACAATGGCCTCCCAGGCGGGGATGCCACGGGCGCGGTCTTTTTCAATCTGGTCAATCAAAATCACCGAGTTGCGCTGGATCATCCCCATGAGCGCTATCACCCCCAGCAATGCGACAAATCCAAACGGACGGTTCGAAAGCAGCAGCGCCGCCGCCGCCCCTGCAATGCCCAATGGCCCGGTCAAAAACACCAACAGCGCACGGCTAAAACTGTGCAGTTGCACCACCAACAGGGTGAAGGTAATGAACAACATGACTGGAATACCGGCCACAATGGCCGAAGACCCTTTGGCGCTTTCAGCCACAGCCCCTGCTACTTCAATGCGGTAAGCGCCATGCCCTGTCCTGGCCCACTGGGCCTCAATCGTCTTGAGTTTTGGCAACAACTGGGCTGTGACTGTGGCACCTTGTAGCCCCTCTGCAATGTCAGATTGCACGGTGATGGCATAGTCGCGGCCTTCACGCCACAACACTCCTGGCTCCCAAGTAAACACAGGTTTGGCAATATGCATCAAAGGAATGGCTTTGCCTGATGCCGTGGGCACATAAGCATTGGCTATGCCCGATATGGTGTTGCGCTCATCGAGCGGCTGGCGCAGCACTATGTCAATGAGTTTGTCACCTTCACGAAACTGTCCCACTGTCGTTCCATTCAACAAAGTTTTGGCACCCTGGGCGATGGATTGACTGGTCACTCCCAGCGCCCGCGCTTTGGTTTGATCAATTTCCAGTCGTATCACCTTGATGGACTCGTTCCAGTTGTCGTTCACACCGCGCGTGTTGGCGCTTTGCCGCATCACGGCCTTGACCTCATCGGCACGTTCGCGCAGGGCCAAGGGGTCGAAACCAATCACACGAAACTGCACGGGGTAAGGTACGGGCGGGCCATTGGAAAGGAGTTTGACGCGGGCACGCACTTCTGGAAATTCCTGCGCCAGCAAAGTAGGTAACTTGTGAAGCAAGGCCTCTCGCGCAGGCATATCTTTGGGCTGCACAATCAATTGCGACACGTTGGTTTGGGGAAATACCTGCTCCAGTGGTAAATAAAACCGTGGCACACCTGAACCCACCCATTGAGCAACCGATGTGACACCGGGTTGTTCCATTAAACGCACCTCCACCCGTTTGGCAACTTCTTCAGTGCTGGCAAACGAAGTGCCCTCAGCCGACCACACATCGACCATGATCTCAGGCCGGCTTGAGTCTGGAAAAAACTGCTGCTGCACTTGCCCCATGCCCACAATGCCACATCCAAACAGCCCCAAAGTGACGGCAATGGTGATCCATCGGTGCAGCATGCAGGCATTCACCATGCGGCGAAACCCGTTGTAAAACGGGGTGTCAAACATGTCATGCACGGTATCGCTTTGCGCTTTTGCAGCGATGTGCGGTGGTGTTTTGAGCAGCCTCACCCCCAGATAAGGCACAAAATAAACCGACACGATCCAGCTCAAAACCAGTGCTATCACGGTCACTGCAAATATGGCAAAGGTGTATTCGCCGGTCATTGACCTTGCAATGCCGATGGGCAAAAATCCGGCAGCCGTGATGAGCGTGCCTGTGAGCATGGGCATGGCAGTGATTTCATAAGCGAAAGTGGCTGAGCGCACTTTGTCGTAGCCTTCTTCCATTTTGCGCACCATCATTTCGACCGCAATAATGGCATCATCCACCAACAGCCCTAATGCAATGATGAGCGATCCCAGCGATATTTTGTGCAAACCGATACCCCAGTAGTTCATGGCCAAAAACGTCATGGCCAGCACCAGTGGAATGGTGATGCCCACCACCAAACCCGGGTGAATGTCCAGCGTCCAGCGTTTGAACCACGGGTGCATCCCCGGTCGTTTGTGCAGCCCCAAGCTGATGAAACTTACCGCCAGAACAATGCACACCGCTTCAGTCAGCACCTTCACAAATTCATTGACCGATGTGGCCACCGACTTGGGTTGATCCTGAATTTTCGCCAAGGTGACCCCGACGGGCAAAGACTGTTCAATGTACACCATAGCCTGGGACAGCGACTTGCCCAAGGCAATAATGTCCCCACCTTTGGTCATGGACACCCCCAAAGCCAGCACCTCATGACCTTGAAATCGCACCTTGACCGAGGGCGGATCGACGTAGCCACGTTGAATATCGGCGACATCGCCCAGCCGTAACTGTTGGCCAGAGCTGCCGCGAATGGGCATGGCAGCTACCTCTTCAACGGTGTGAAAGTGCCCGTCCACACGAACCTGCAACACGTCTTGCGGTGTTTGCAGCGCGCCAGCAGAGGCCATGGCGTTTTGTTGCGCCAACTGTACCAAAACGGCATTCATGTCCAGCCCCAACTGTGCCAGTCGCTTTTGCGATACGACAAGGTGGAGCTTTTCATCCTGAACACCAAAGAGTTCGACCCGGGCTACATCAGGCACACGCAGAAGTTGCTGACGCACATCATCGGCAAAGACTTTTTGTTCGGCTTGACTAAAACCAGGCGCATTCAAGGCGTAAATCACACCATACACATCGCCAAAATCATCATTGAACAATGGTCCTACCACCCCTTCTGGCAAACTTCCACGCATGTCCCCGATTCTTTTGCGAACCTGATACCAAACCTGAGCCACCTCTGCGCCGCGTGCATCGTCCTTGATTTGGAAGGTGATCAAAGTCTCGCCGGGCTTGGAGTAGCTGCGAATTTTGTCAGCGTAGGGGACTTCTTGCAGTGTCCGTTCGAGTTTGTCAGTCACCTGCTCGGCCATCTGTTGAGCACTCGCTCCCGGCCAATAAGCCCGCACCACCATGATCCGAAACGTAAAGGGCGGGTCTTCATCCTGCCCCAACTGAAAGTAGGCAGCAGCCCCCAAAACCATCAGAACAATCATCAAAAACCGCGTGAGCGGCGCATGGTCAATCGCCCAGCGCGACAGGTTAAAACCTGGGTCAGGGTGCATGTGAACCTCCCTGCGATGGGGTTGGTACAGATGCAAGACGACGGTCAATAGCACCTGGCAACGCTACACCTTTAATAGCTGTCTGTGCTTGACTGTCAAGCGTTGGAGGCACTTTTGCTTGATAAATCGTTACCTTTTGATCCGGAGATAAAACGTGCACACCCGCAGTGACCACCTGCATGCCCTGCGTTAATCCGCTTTCAACCACAGCCTCATTGCCATCCGCCGTGGCCACCTGAATGCGTTGCAGCCTGACGGTCATGCTCTGAGGATCAAGCACCCACACGGCAGTGGATTGACCTTCCCGCAGCAATGCACTGGTGGGCAGTTTGATGACGGGGTTGCCCTTATTGAGCAAGCCTATGGGCACCACAGTGACCGTGCTGCCCAAAGGCCAGGTGCTTTGAACAGGCAGCGCCACTTTGACCGTGAAGGTACGGGTCACAGGGTCTGCACTGGCCGCCACTTCACGCACCACCCCTTTTTGTGTGGTGTGCGATGCATTGCGTGCCCAGGAGCGAACCGTGACCGGTGTGCCCACCAAAATACTGGACACGTTATCTTCTGGCACGGCAAACACCACATCGCGCGCGCCGTCTTGTGCGACCTGAACAATGGGTGTACCCGCTGCCACCACTTGATCGCGCTCTGCAAAAACGGCTGTCACTACCCCGGACACATCGGCTACCAATTGGGCATAACGTGCCTGGTGGGACTGTGAAGACGATTGGGCTTGTGCCGCTTCGAGCTGCGCCTGTGCAGCTTTGAGTGTGCTGGTGCGCCGCTGGAGTTCTGCTTCGCTGATAAAGTTTTGGTCTTTTAACGATTGAAAACGTTTCAGGTCAGATGCCGCCAAATCACGTTGTGTGAGTGCTGCAGACATCAAAGCGCGTGCAGCATCAGCGGCCAGATTCAAATCCTGGGCATCGAGTTGCGCCAGCACTTGCCCCGCTTTCACACGCATTCCCACATCAACCGACCGTGCCGTCAATTTGCCGCCCACCCTGAAACCCAGGCGAGATTCGACCCGCGCACGAACCTCAGCCGCATACTCCAGTGTGGCCGTCAGTGGCTGCATCCCTACCGTCATCACCTTGACGGATCGAATCGGATCCTGTGGCGCGGGCGCTTTTGAGCATGACGTCAACGCTGCCGCTATCGTCAGCACAAGCCCAAACGAACGAATAAACACACAATTCATGGCAACACTTCCAAACATAAAGATAGTTAATAACCAGTTGGTTACTAATTTTAGCCATCGACCTGTTTTTTCATTCGTCGTTCAGCGGCATTCCATATCCCAGGATTGACGAGCCTGACGCTCGGTAGGAGGTGTTTGTGTGCATGGCGACGGCTGGGAGACGGGTGGCTGGCGCGCTGGCAACGTCTGCGCTGCTGGCCAGAACAGCGCAGGCAGGCGATCTTCGAGCGACGCATGCAGCATGTAGCACAGTCCGATCAGCGAGAGTAGGGTAAGGCTGGTGGTGGTCAGGGGGCGGGTCGATAACCAGCAGCGCAGTCCGCGTGCGATTAGCCAGGCGGTCATGCTGGCGCATACCATCCCGAACAACAGCCCGCAAAATGCCCAGAAGCTGGCGAAAATGAGTGGTGCGGCGCTATCAGCATTGAGACCCGGCTGCCTAAAGTAAAGATGAAAACCCAGAGTCGCCCCGGTCAGAGCGCCGGGCAATGGCCAGCAAAGCCGCAGCAAGCGGACGGCCAATGTCTGTTCACGCTGAACCATATCCCAAGCTCAAGCCGCGAACGTGCAGGGCGGGATCATTTTCTGCCATCGGATTTCCTGATCTCGGTCGGGTTGTCAAGCAGCATCTCGGCCTGTCTGGCACGGCGCAGCACCTTGTTGTGCAGTTGAAGTTCGCAGACAGGGTGCTCACCCATTTGAAGTTGCAGAGTCTGGTTGATGCCACTGTGCAAAGTGAGTCGGGACAACGGTATCAGGCGCCGGCCTGGTTCTGCAGGTAATGGGCTGACTTCCATCAGTAACATGCTCTGGTGCTGATTGCGCCAGAGAATGCGCGCCCCCAGCCAGTCGCCGCTGGCACTACCGACGAGAACCGTGCCATGGCCGTCTTGCTGCAATCGAATGAAACAGAACATGTCTTGGGTGCCAGTGCCAATCCAGTCCCCTGAAAAAAAGCTGGGACGGTTATCCATTGGCGGTGTCAGCGCCGAGCTAGAGCTGGCCCCCAGCAAGGTGAAAAGTGCAACAACCAGGTGAAGCCATATCATCCTAGATTCCTCAGTTGACCGCTTATTATCTTCACTAAACCGTTATGAACATTGATATTTGTGACTTCGATGGAGTTCACCCTTTGGGTGAGAGCGCTACGCACCCGATTGAGCTACTGGCGGCGCGTCTGGGGGTGTTGTTCCTCCTTGCAGGCAGTAGCCTGCAGCGTCGTCACGCCTACCCAGACACGCCGCCAGTAGCCCACTCGGGCGCGTTCAACTGAGGAATCTAGGATCATGGGATAACCTTTCACAAAATAGAAGAGTGGATGTTGGTCAAATTCTGAATTTTTTGGTCGTCATCATATATCCTAAGTCATTGATTCAACTGAATCCACATCAATCCGATCCAAAACATTCTTCTTCAAGCGAGAGCAGAAAATTGAGTAAAAACCATCGAATGTCGATAGCCTGACAGCCCCCCATCATGGTCTGTTCACCGCACCATCACCCCTGAGAGCTGCTGCATGATTTCACGACCAATCGCTGTCAAAGGCACGGTTTTTTCAACTCCACCGCGTTTGACAGCTTCTTTGGGCATGCCATAGACCACGCAGCTTGCCTCATCTTGTCCTACGGTTTGGGCACCTGCATGGCGCATTTCCAGGAGGCCTGCTGCACCATCGTCACCCATACCGGTCATGATGACCCCCAGCGCGTTGGCACCCGCACATTTGGCGACAGATCTGAACAACACATCTACTGAAGGGCGGTGTCTGTTGACCAGCGGGCCATTCATGACCTCTACATAATAATGAGCACCTGTTCGGCGCAGTAGCATGTGCTTGCCCCCAGGCGCAATCAAGGCGCGGCTGTTGATCACGCGGTCATTGTTTTGGGCTTCCTTGACCTCGATCTGGCACAAACTATTGAGCCGCTCAGCAAAGGCTGCGGTAAATTTTTCAGGCATGTGCTGCACAATGACAATGCCTGGCGTGACACGTGGCAATCCCACCAGCACCAGTTCAAGTGCCTGAGTGCCGCCGGTGGACGTGCCCAAAGCTACCACCCGGTCGGTGGTCTGGATCAAGGCAGAATGTTTGTCGGCTGCAGACATGATGACATCGGCGGAGTTTTTGGCTGTGACGTGTATGGCTTTGACATTGGCTCGTGCTGCGTCTTTGACGACCGTCACCATGTCTTCGGATGCATCTGTAAGAAACTGTTTCAGACCAATTTTTGGCTTGGTGATGATGGCCACTGCACCTGCTGCGAGTGCGACCATCGAGGTTTGAGCGCCTGACTGGGCCAGCGTGGAACAAATGACCACCGGTGTTGGCCGCTCAGCCATGATTTTTTTCAGAAAGGTAATGCCATCCATTCGCGGCATTTCGATGTCCAGCACAATCACATCCGGCCAATTCACCGCCATGCGGGCCATCGCCAAAATGGGGTCAGCCACTGCGGTAACGCTTTCAATGTCATGGTCTTGAGACAGCAAACCACTGACCACTTGACGCACCACTGCGGAATCATCCACCACCAACACCTTGATTCGACTCATTTGGAAGTCCCTTGCACTGCGGTTTCAGCAGCAATTTCCTGCTTGGATGTCCTGACCTGCCGTGACCAGACATCGCCATTGCCGACATTAAAAATAATCTGCCGATGTCCCACGCCAAACAAGCTCTCAGTGACTACATTAATGCACTGCTTTTGCAGGAATGCTCGGGCAGCTTCACCATTGCGCTGCCCCACCGTGATGGCACACGCACGGGGCTGGCCTGGAAACATATTGCCTCCACCAAAAATTTTGGCCTGGCACTGTTGGGGGTTGACACCGGATGACCGTAAATCATTGGTCATTAGTTGCAAAGCCTCATCACCATAGCGACCATCCAGCTTTGGTGATGGCGAGGTTAAACCGCGTGTAGGTAATAGAAAATGTGACATACCGCCCATGCAAGCCTTTGGATGCCAAAGGGTGATGGACACGCACGAACCCAAAATGGTACGTATCTGAAAGTTTGCACCTGCCACAAAAATTTCACCTGGTTGCAGAAAAATCTCCATCAAATCTTTGAGATGTGCCAAGTTAAATCCCCTTTTTGTAAATTGCAGGGGCCACCATCTGCACAGCCTGGGTAATGTCGTTGAGGCTTTCCGAGTGACCCACACAAAAATAGCCGCCGGGTTTGAGGTTTGCAATGACACGCGCCACCACCTGACGTTTGGTATCGTTGTTGAAATAAATCATGACATTACGTAAAAATATAACATCAAATTGACCCAAATCTGGCAAGGCAGCATTCAGGTTCACTTGGCGAAATGACACTTTGCTTCGCAGACTGCGTTCAATCAGTAAATACCCCTCGTGCTGGCCTATGCCCTTGCGGCAAAATCGCTTCAAATAGTCCTGTGGAATGTGGCGACCACGCTCCATGGAATACAAAGAGCGCCGGGCACCTTCCAGCACACGGGTACTGATGTCGGTGCCCAAAATCTCCCACGGTGTGGTTTGCATACAGTCTGCCAGCACCATCGCCATGCTGTACGCCTCTTCCCCACTGGAACTGGCGGCACTCCAGATACGAAAGGGTTGCACTCGGCAACGCTCTTTGAGCGCATGTGCGCGTAAAAATTCAAAATGTTTGATTTCCCTGAAGAAATAGGTTTCATTGGTGGTGAGCAAATCAACCGCCATCTGAACCTCATCGGGGTGCTTGCCAGTACTGAGCAGACTAAAGTATTCACCAAAGGTTTCTAATTCATGCACTGCCAAACGTTTACTCAAGCGACCCGTCACTAAAGCCTTTTTGGCATCGGCCATTGAAATACCGGCTACCTCAAAAATAAAGCGTTGAAACCTGGCAAATTCTGCGTTTGAAATAGGTGCAACCGGCACATTGATTCCTTGAATATAGGGTTGGTCTTTTTGGCTTCCAGCACTTGATAGACGGGCGTTTTTCGCTATTTATAAAATAGCATATAAACACAAACGGCGACGTTATAACGCAGACAAACTGGACAACGTTAATAAGACTGGAAATTGCTGATACAGATCATCATCGAGTGTCGATGCAGTTTTGAAACCTATAACAAACTCATAGGTTAATGACTTACAAACACAGCAGCTAATGTGTCAGCATCCAGAAAGGTATCAGCCCAATGTTCCAGTTGATCCACAGTAGCATTATGGAGGCGATAGTGGATGTCATCAGGCAGAGGGCCGTAGCGTTTTGTGAGTAACCTCTCCAAAACATTGGCACTGCCTTCAACATTGCCTCTGTGCAAGCCTTGTTCCAGGCCCTGTTCCAAGCCCTGTTGTTTCCATTGTTGTGTCCACTCCATCACCGTTTCTGCAAGCATGGTTTTTCTCTCCAATAAGATCTCAAAATTGGGAAGTGTCACACCGGGCAAGTGCGCCGGCAATAAAACACGGTTGATCCAGACTGCAAAAGCTCGTCGTAGTGAACTTTGCGCCGGGTCTTTTAGCCACTCAAAAAGTGCTTCCCAAACTTGCCCAATGGTAAGGGCTGCGCGGCTTTTTTCAAGCCGAAAAAGGGCTGCAGCCAGGTTTTTCAGGGCTAAAGGACCGCTTTCGTCAATCGCACCTTCGTCTAGCAGAAGATACTCAAGTTGAGGGGTGAAATCACTCAGCCGCCCTGGCGGAGTCGCTATCAATTGAGCAATATTGGTTGCGGCCTTCCATCGGTTTTTTCCGTTATAGAGAACAATGGGCAACACCGGAGGCAATTTGTGGTCTGTTGTTAACAAGTTTTGCTTGATGATGTCCTGGTACAGCAGACCGATGTAGGTCAAGATACGAACGGCCATGAAGCCATCCACTGTCGATTGAAATTCCAGCAGAATGTACAGGTAAAGCCAACAACCTTTCATGCGCACTCGCCAGACGATGTCGTCCTCGCGGTCACGCAAATCGTCACTGACATAACTGCAGTTGACTTTTTCCAGGGTATTGAAATCCAGGTCGGCAAGCCAAGGCTCTTGTACAAAGCCTGTAAGCAAATCACGCACCATCTCGGTGTGTGAGAAAATGTTTTTATAGCTGTTATCGTGTTGATTCATCAGGGTTTGCAAAAAGTCAACAGTGCAAATCCGCTTTTTATATTACCAGAAAAATCAAGATGGATTGGTGTCAGACTCACCGTCCTGAATACGATAGACGGGTGGTTTGAAGCTGGCTTTTTTGACTTGGGTAGGCCTACTGGCACTGCTCTTGTGTACCTGAAAGACATTCGAACTGTCATGGCCGTGACTGTCAAGCCTGAAAAACGACATGGTGCGCTGCAACTGTTCGGCCTGACTGCTCATTTCCTCGGATGTGGCGGCAAGTTCTTCGGAACTTGAAGCATTTTGCTGCGTCGTTTGGTTAAGCTGACTGACCGCTGTGTTGATTTGACCTACGCCGCTCGATTGTTCTGTGGAGGCTGCCGTTATCTCTTGCACCAAATCTGATGTTTTGCGAATGGCGGGCACAATTTCTGACAAAAGTTTGCCCGCTTTTTCAGCCAGATCAACACTGCCGCTGGCCACTTCGCCAATTTCTTGCGCCGCGACCTGGCTGCGTTCGGCCAGTTTACGCACCTCCGCTGCCACCACAGCAAAGCCTTTACCATGTTCACCAGCTCTGGCTGCTTCAATGGCTGCATTCAAGGCAAGCAGGTTGGTTTGTGCTGCAATGTCGTCGATGATGCTGATCTTTTTTGCAATTTGTTTCATGGCATCGACCGTGGCATTGACAGCTTCGCCACCATCGACAGCATCTTTGGCCGCCTTGCTGGCCATGCCGTCGGTGATCTTGGCGTTCTCGGTGTTTTGGGCGATGCTGGAGGTCATTTGCTCAATGGATGCACTGGTTTCTTCGACACCGGCAGCTTGTTCGCTGGCCGCCTGGCTGAGAGACTGAGCTGTAGTGCTGACTTCCTCAGACGCGCTAGCCAGGGCTTGCGCACCACTGTTGACATCGGCCACCACTTGCGATAGCTTGCCAATCATGTTGTGCATGGCTTGTAAGACCTGACCTGTTTCGTCGTGGGAAGGAGCATCAATTTTGACCGTCAAATCCCCTTCAGACAGGCGGTTCATCACTGTGACGGCTTGTTGCAACGGGTTCACGATCGCCATGGTGATATAGGCTGCCAAGGCTATGGAAACCACCAAAGACACCACCGCCAACATCAGCATATTGCTTTGGGCAGAGGCAATGCGCGCCGTGCCATCTTTCACACTGGCATCAGCCACATCCGTGTTTAACTGCACTACCTTGTTCAAGCTGGCTTCCGCTTTATTGAACAGCGGACGAGATTCCAAAAACTGCTTGTAAAAGGTCACAAACAAGGCTTTTTGACCGGCTTCACCTTGGTTGTTGGCAAGTGTCGAAATGGTGCTGGCCAACAGGTCATCTGCACGCTTCCACTCTGCCCAATCGGCATTGAAGGCCTTCCAAAGAAGGGCTTCCTCTTTGGTTTGGGGCAAGGGTTCATAAATTTTGAAACCGACCTCAATATTGGCCCAAGCCTTTTGGCGCAAAGACACAATGTCCGCAAACTCTTTGCCAGCGTTGTAGTTGTTCTCGTAAATGGCAGTAGCCAGTGTGGCCGACTTGACTGCTGTTTGCCCCTCACTGGCTGCCAACAAGCCCTGGATGGACGGCAGTCGAACCGTACCGATCTCTGTCATGGCGCTGCCCACTGCAAGTATGCCGCTGTACCCCGCTAGGCCAACGGTAGCAAGTGCCGTCAGCATGATGACGACCAGAGTCGCCAGTTTCCATTTGATGGAAAGATTTTTGAACATGGTGGTCTTTCAGAAGTTGCATTAAAAATTGTGACGAATATTGACAACAAGAGCTTGATTGATCAGCGAAAGCAGCTACCGTTTTAATATCCATTCACATCCTGTTCGAGCGAGAGTCGCTACACCATGTCGGCTATGGCCGCTACATGCCCCAGTTCTTCATGGGAAAGTACTTGGTTGACATTGAGCAAAATGACAAACTTGCCATTGACCTTGGCGATGCCTTCAATAAACTCGGATCTGATTTTGGTGCCAAAAGTGGGTGCAGGCTCAATTTCAGAGGTTGGAATTTCAAGCACAGCCTGGACAGAATCCACCACAACACCCATGTTTTGACTTTCGCCTTCGTTGGGTGTCTCTACTTCGATAATCACAATGCAGGTACTCTTGATGACCGGTGTGGAAGGTTTTCCGAAACGGTTGGACAAGTCCATCACCGGTACCACCGAACCTCGCAAGTTGATCACCCCCCGAATGTACGATGGCATCATGGGAACTTCGGTCAGGTTGGCGTACCAGATGATTTCCTTAATGCAAAGGATACCAATGGAAAACATCTCGCCGCCTAGCATAAAGGTCAGGTATTGTTTTTCCTCAACTGCAGCATGCACCGTCGCATGTGATGCAGATTTGAGCGTAAGCGAGTGGGGATTGACTTTGACGAGTGCGTTCACGGCCAGCTCCTAAAACTAAAACTTGGTAAAGTGAGATTCATCTGGGTCAGTGCTCGCATTGGGGTGCGGGCGCAAAGGCTTCACATTGCCATTTCTGACTGAAACAGGCTTGCTGCTGGCGCTGCTTTTGTGCAACCTGGCAACGGGTGTGCGGGACATTTGGCTGCTGTCCAGTTTGAAATACGTCATGGTCTGTTGCAATTGCTCGGCCTGACTGCTCATCTCTTCGGACGTGGCGGCCAGTTCTTCGGAGCTGGAGGCATTTTGCTGGGTGGTCTGGTTCAACTGACTGACTGCAGCGTTGATTTGACCCACTCCACTGGATTGCTCAGTGGATGCCGCAGTAATTTCCTGTACAAGGTCAGAGGTTTTGCGAATATTGGGGACGATTTCAGACAGCAATCTGCCCGCTTTTTCGGCCAGTTCAACACTGCTGCTGGCCACTTCACCAATTTCTTGCGCCGCCACCTGGCTTCGTTCGGCCAGTTTGCGCACTTCTGCGGCCACCACGGCAAAACCTTTGCCATGTTCGCCAGCGCGAGCAGCTTCAATCGCAGCGTTCAATGCCAACAGGTTGGTTTGTGCGGCAATGTCGTCAATGATGCCAATTTTTTTCGCAATTTGTTTCATGGCCGACACCGTGGCCTGTACGGCTTCGCCACCATCGACAGCATCCGTGGCGGCCTTGCTGGCCATGCCATCGGTAATTTTGGCGTTTTCGGTATTTTGAGCAATGGAAGATGTCATTTGCTCGATAGAGGCGCTGGTTTCTTCCACGCCTGCAGCCTGTTCGCTAGCGGCTTGCGAGAGCGACTGGGCTGTAGCACTGACCTCCTC
>CAIXMC010000350.1 GCA_903920405.1 uncultured beta proteobacterium | reverse complement strand
GCCTATTTTGGTCAGACCTATCAAACCGGTGCTGACCCCTGGCTACTATTTGCCTGGTGGGCTGCACTGGCCTTGCCGTTGTGCCTGGGGGCGCGCTCGGACGTGTTGTGGACACCGTGGGCAATGGTGGCCATGACCACCATTGCACTGTGGGTTCACACCTACAGCGGTCACCGCTTTGGGGTAGAGCCTGAGAATTTAAGCGTGCATTTGCTGGCCTGGGGTGCTACCTTCATTGTGGTGGGGACGCTTTGCAGTGGCTTGCAACGCTTTACCGGAGCCAGCACCTGGAGTTTTCGCACAGCCGCCACACTGGCGGTGGTGGCCGTCACGCTGACGGCACTGGGGGGTCTGTTTCATAGCCATGTCGGTGCTCAATTTTCCCTGGGTTTACTGGTGTTGGCGTTGTGTGTTGGTCTGCTTGCCACGCCTCGCTTGTTTGATGTGTTTGCACTCAGTGCTGTAGCGCTGGGGCTGAATGCCTTGCTGGTGTGCGCTTTGGTGCGCTGGCTGACCCAAGACACTTGGAGTGGTGACTGGCTTGGACGACTGATGTTGATTGGCCTGTTTGCTGCTGCCCTGTTGGCGGCGTCAGTCAATGGCATTTTGAGATTGTCGCGTCACATGGCAGCTCGGGAAATGGCACAGGGAGTGTCAGCATGAACAAAACGCTGCAAGGACGTTTACAAACCGTTCTACAAAACGCCGTGGCATCCGGGCTTGTGCCCGCCCACGCCACAATCGACCACGCGACCGAGCACCCTTGGCCGGTGGTCCTGCTCACGGCACTGGGTGCCTGGTTTGCCGCTGTGCCCCTACTTTTGGCAGTGGGTATGTTGCTAGGCGATGTGGTACGCCACGGTATCGGCCCCTATGGGGTGGGCGTTTTGGTGCTGGTTGCTGCAGTCGTGGTGCTGCGCGCGAAAGATGTGCCCCTGTTTGTAGAGCAACTGGCCGTGCCGGCCTTGCTGGTGGGCGGCGGTACGCTGGCCATGGGGGTTTACCGGGATTTTCACAATGCAAACGGCCACGCCATCATGCTGATCGTGGTGCTGGCGCTGGCACTGGTCATTTCCAAGTCCTGGCTGCGGGTGCTGGCAGGTGCAATGGCTTCGGCTCTGCTGGCTTTGGCTCTGCTGCCCAGTTGGGGCTGGATGCGCCAGCAGGGAAGCATGCTACTGGTTTTGCATGGCTTGCTGGCGCTGTGGCTGCTGGCCTTGTGGCTGCAATCTCGCGTGGTACAGAGAGCGGCGCTGGTGGAAGCGCTTGCAGCCGGCTGGCTGTTGACGACCTTGGCGGGGCTGACCTGGATGGCGGGTACTCCGTTTTTGATGGGAGGTGTCGTGGGATCCAGCGCAGCGGGTGAAGTATTGGGCTGGATCGTTGGGTTTCATCGCCACAGTTGGCCGGCTTATTCCATCCAGTTTGTTGCCAGTTTGCTGGTGTTGGCCGGTGCTGGCGTAGGGGCGCTGGCCTGGCCTACGCTGCGGCAGTTTTTGGTCATGGCGGTGGCACTGGTGTTGGCGGTGCTCACCTGGTTCATGCCCATGTTGGGAGCTGTCTTGCTGGCTTTGATGGTGACGGCAACGACAAAACGCTTTCGGCAAGCCGGTGCCTGTGCTCTTGCCGCTGGTTCGATTGTGAGCGCTTTTTACTATCAGCTTCAGTGGCCACTGGCTGACAAAGCTTTGCTGCTGGTTGTCTCCGGAGTGGTGCTGGGTGCGCTGGTTTGGCTGAGACAACGCACGCCTGCGCCACGCTTGACCCCCATCCTTGCGCCATCCGAGAAGACATCTGAGTGCAGGCGCACCGTCACCCGTACTCGGCTTTGTGCTTCTAGCCTGGCTATGCTGGCGGGCAGCCTGGCAACCCTGGTGGTGGCCAATGGGGCCATCTGGCAAAAGCAGGATCTGATCGCGCATGGCCAGCCTATCTTCATGGCACTGCAGCCGGTTGATCCGCGCTCGCTCATGCAGGGCGATTACATGCAACTGCGCTTTGCCGCGCTCGATGGCCACAAGTTGCCCCTGCTGGCCGACATGGGTGGCCGACGGGTACATCTGGTAGTACAACGTGACGCACGTGGCGTGGTGACCGCGCAGCGCCTGCACACGGCAAGTCAACCCCTGGCCCAAAACGAGATGCTGCTCCAGCTCACTCCAAAAAACGGCGCCTGGGTGGTGGTCACCGATGCCTGGTTTTTCAAGGAAGGCGAACGAGAGCGCTGGCAGAAAGCCGCATTTGGCGAGTTTCGCGTGCTGCCGGATGGCCGTGCCTTGCTGGTCGGCATGGCTGATGCTGACCTGCGACCCATATCCATAGCGCCTGATGCACACTGAACCACAGGCGTGCCAGGTGATGCAAAAAATGTAGTCAATTAGAATGGCTAAATAGGTTGTAGCCAATTGACATTGAAAAATTTTCTATTGGCTATCTCTCTGGTCATTAGCCAAATTAGGCATACTCAACTTAACCACTTTGTCCATCATGAATGTCGCCCGTATTTACCTTCGTGTTAGCACCGACGAACAAGACCTTACCCGTCAGGCTGACATTGAGCGCAGCACAAGAAATTCTGGTTATTACATTGCCGGTGTTTACCGTGAGAAAGCATCGGGTGCGCGCGCTGACCGACCCGAGCTACAGCGAATGATTGCCGACCTTCAGCCTGGTGAAGTGGTTGTTTCGGAGAAAATTGACCGCATCAGCCGATTACCGCTTCCAGAAGCAGAACAACTGGTCAACTCCATTCGCGCCAAGGGCGCACGCTTGGCAGTACCCGGCCTGGTCGATTTGTCCGACCTTGTGGCTGACGCTAGTGGCGTCTCCAAAATCGTCTTGGAGTCAATCCAGGAATTACTCCTCAAGTTGGCCTTGCAGATGGCTCGTGATGACTACGAAACGCGCCGTGAACGCCAACGTCAGGGTGTTCAAATCGCCAAGTCAGCCGGCAAATATACCGGACGCATTGCAAACACCACCACTCATGCTCGCATCGTTGTGTTGCGAAGCGCAGGCCAAACGATCCAGCGAACTGCTGAGCTGTCGGGATGCAGCGTAAGCCAAGTAAAGCGAATATGGGCACTTCACCTGAAAACCAAGGATTGACCCCCTACGTGATTAACAATAAGTTTTCGTAAGGATATGGTCAATAATAAGTCCCGTATTTGGCCGTCAGAGTTAAAGATGCAATGCTAGGCGCAAATCGCGCAGTGTGGCTCAGCCAGCAGCCCACTCGGGCGCGTTCAACTGAGGAATCCAGGATCATCGCTACGCCCCCCAAACGCCAATCACACGTTGCCCCACACTCTCATCGTGCTGCCAGATGCGCTCTTCCCATGACTTATCGGGGTGTCTGTCAAAAATCATCAAATGCGATTCATCCGCGCCGCAGCGGTCAGCATAATCAGCCGTTTGAACCAAGCCCTGTTTTTGGGTGGCCTCCAGCCCCTGGTGCAAAATTTTCAGTTCAATCACCACGCGCTGCACCGTGCCCAAATAGCCCAAAGATTCATCCACAGGCCACTCCAGAAAAAGATCGGTGCGTCTGCGACCTAGGCCATACTCACGGTTGATTCGACCGCCGCCGTTCACAATGCGCTGTAAAAAGGCTTGCAGCAGCAACTGCGGACCAGCCTCTTTGTAGTCAAATTTTTCCAGCCAGGCGTCCGAGTTTTCACGAAAGAATTGTTGAAACGCGGTTAGCAGCTTCTTCATGTCCAAATGGCGACGGGCATCCAGATACCAGGGTTGTTGGTGAGCAATGACCACCTGTGCTGGCCAGGTGAGTTCACGCGGAATGATTTCCTGGTAGATGCGATTTGAAATGGTCAGCATGGGCCGTTGGCAAATCAGCCCCAGGTCTTCAACGTATTGCAGGTCATCGGTTGAAAAATGTTCCGACACAGACCCGCCTTCCAGCAAAGCCGCCACAATACCATGCACCCGAGGTTCTGTCAATTTGTCGGCCAGTTGATCGAGGTGCGTCGCTCGGCTTTGAATCAATCGTTCACGAGCCGCTTTGTAGCGCTCCAGCGAGATGGGTGTGCCGGGGTCGCGGGCAGATCGGTCTTGCCAGGTCACTTCATACCCCAAAGCATTGACCAACCAGGGCTGCCCTGCGGTGTCTTGCCACAGTTCTTCATAAATGACCGGGGCGATGGACTGGCCTGTGGCATCTTCATGTTGCTGCCATAGCGCCTGTGTTTCATCGGGGGTGAGATTGCCCAGGCGAAGCGACACGGCCTTGATATTGAAGGCTGAGCCGCCGGTGATGATTTCATGGTGGGCGGTGTGGATACGATAGTCGCGCACATCACGAACGCCACACAAAATCATCGCCTGCGGGAAGGCCTCCGGCCGCTGGGCGTAACCAGCGCGAATCTGACGCAAGAGCGAAATAAGGGTGTCGCCGACCAAGGCATCGACTTCATCGAGCAACAAAATGACGGGCTTGTCAGTGGTTTGTGCCCAGTGTGTCAGGAGGCCCGACAAGCGATCGCCAGATGGAATCGTCGCGCCTTCCTGCCCTAGCCAATCCGTCAGCCGATGGTCTTTGAGGTAGAGGTTGGCCGCACGTGCAATGGCACTACAAATAATCTTCATACCAGCATCCACATCACCTCGCGCCGCTTGCGCGCCTTCAATGTTGGCATAAAGCACACGGTACTGCGCTTTTGCATTCAGGTGATGCATCAGCGCCAGCAGAGATGTCGTCTTGCCGGTCTGTCTGGGGGCGTGCAGCACAAAGTAGCGTTTGTCATCTATCAGCGATTCAATTTCTGGCAAGTCAAAGCGCGTGAGCGGGTCGATCATGTAGTGGTCGCCTGCGATGGACGGACCTGCTGTGTTGAATTTTTTCATGGGGGTGCGTGGTGTGGTTTCTGGCGAGTTGTCGCATTTTCTGCGAAGCCATTCAACTGGTGCAACGGTCTTGCGCTGAAGTGTCAATCAGCCCCTTGTATTTTGACCGCGCAAAATCGGCATCCAATCCAGTGTCTTTTGCATCTGGAAATGGGCATAAAAATAATGATGAAATCACCCTCTAACGCCCGCCAGTATTGCGTAGGTAGCTCTCTAAAAGATAGCAAATTTCAGTGTGGACATCACTGTATGCACATCAGGATAGCGGTGCCGGATATGGCTGCTGTTGTTTTTACAACAGAGTTTTAAGAATCTGTGCCATTTCAGACGGGTTGCGTGTGACGGTAAAGCCGCACTCTTGCATCACGGCCAATTTGGCCTCTGCCGTGTCCGCACCGCCTGAAATCAAGGCACCGGCGTGCCCCATGCGCTTACCCGCCGGGGCCGTGACACCTGCAATAAAGCCAACAACCGGTTTCTTCATGTTGAGTTTGCACCAGCGAGCGGCCTCAGCCTCGTCGGGGCCACCAATTTCGCCAATCATGATGACGGCATCGGTGTCAGGATCATCGTTAAACGCTTGCATCACGTCAATGTGCTTGAGGCCATTGATGGGGTCTCCGCCTATGCCAACGGCGCTGGACTGTCCCAAACCAATTTCAGTCAATTGGGCAACGGCTTCGTAGGTCAGTGTGCCAGAACGGCTAACCACTCCAATGCGGCCTTTGCGGTGAATATGACCGGGCATGATGCCAATTTTGATTTCATCAGGCGTGATCAAGCCTGGGCAATTGGGGCCAAGCAGCAAAGTCTTTTTGCCGCCTGCTGCCTCTTTGGCCTTCATTTTGTTGCGCACCTCCAGCATGTCACGCACAGGAATGCCTTCGGTAATGCAGATGACCATGTCAAGGTTGGCCTCCACGGCTTCCCAAATGGCAGCAGCAGCGCCTGCCGGTGGCACATAAATAACCGACACGGTCGCACCAGTTTGCGAAGCAGCCTCTAAAACAGTTGCAAAAATGGGGATGCCAAACAGGGATTCACCCGCTTTTTTTGGGTTGACACCGGCTACAAAACAGTTTTTACCATTGGCGTAGGCTTGGCATCTTTCGGTATGAAACTGCCCCGTTTTGCCGGTCATGCCCTGGGTGATGACTTTGGTCTCTTGATGGATATAGATAGACATAATTGATCCGTTTTATTTCATTGCCTGCACCGTTGCAACGACCATTTCTGCCGCTTCAGCCATGGTGTTTGCGCTGATGATGGGCAAACCGCTTTGTGCAAGCAGTTGTTTGCCCATGTCTTCGTTGGTGCCCTTCATACGCACCACCAGGGGCACCGATAAATTCACGGCTTTGCAAGCAGTAATGATGCCTGCAGCGATGGTGTCGCACTTCATGATGCCGCCAAAAATATTGACCAAAATAGCCTTGACGCTGGGGTTGTTCAGCATGATTTTGAAGGCTTCCGTCACTTTTTCTGGTGTAGCACCGCCGCCCACATCCAAAAAGTTGGCAGGTTCAGCGCCAAAGAGCTTGATGGTGTCCATGGTGGCCATGGCCAATCCTGCGCCGTTGACCAGACAACCAATGTTGCCATTCAGGCTGATATAGGCCAAATCGAACTTGCTGGCTTGCACCTCTGCCGGGTCTTCTTCGTCCAAATCACGGCAGGCCACAATGTCAGGGTGACGGTACAGCGCGTTGTCATCAATGTCGAATTTGGCATCCAGCGCTTTGAGATGGCCATTGCCTTCCAAAATCAAGGGGTTGATTTCAACCAGGGTGGCATCAGTGTCTTGATAGACCTGATAGACCTTGTGCAGCACATCAACCGCCTGCGCTGTCGATGCAGCAGGGACACCCAGGCTATTCACTATCGCTGTGGCTTGTTCAAGCGTCAATCCTAGTGCTGGGTCTATCAGTTGGGTGATGATTTTGTCGGGTGATGTGCGTGCCACCTCTTCAATGTCCATGCCCCCTTCACTCGAAGCCATCATGGCCACGCGCTGGCTGGCGCGGTCAGTCACCACCGACAGGTAATATTCTTTTTGAATGTCAGCCCCTTCTTCAATTAACAAGCGGCGAACCTTTTGACCCTCTGTGCCCGTTTGGTGCGTGATGAGCTGCATGCCCAATATCTGGTTGGCAAGTTGTCGAACCTCTTCAACACTGCGTGCCAGCTTCACGCCCCCACCCTTACCACGACCACCGGCGTGAATTTGCGCCTTGACCACCCACACCGTGCCACCGAGTTTTTGTGCCGCCTCCATAGCCTCCTGAACAGTGAACGCCGCAATGCCGCGAGGCACAGGCACACCCAATTGACGCAGGATATCCTTGCCTTGGTATTCGTGAATTTTCATGAAAACTCTTATAAAAACGATGGGGAAACTGGCCAGTCAATCGACCAAGATGAAGCAAAATTTGACACCATGCAGTGCGGGCGCTGGACTGTATCATGCTGCACACTTTCAGCACCCCCTTTCACCCTTGACAAAAATTAACACACCCATGCACAAAATATTCATTGATGGCGAAGCCGGCACTACCGGTTTGCAAATTCGGGAACGTTTGCAAAACATGCCCGGCATTCAACTCATCAGCATTGCGCCAGAACTGCGCAAAGATGCCGCTGCCAAGCAGGAATTGATGGCGCAGGCAGATGTGGTGGTGCTATGCCTGCACGACCAGGATGCTATTGAATCGGTAGCTATGATCGACCGTCTGTCAAGGGTTACAGGCCTATTTGGCCCCAAAATTATCGATGCCTCTACAGCCCACCGTACCGCACCCGGCTGGGTCTATGGGTTTCCTGAATTGTGCAAAGGCCAGGCACAGGCCATTCGGACGGCGCGCAAGGTGGCCAACCCAGGCTGCTACGCTACCGGGGCCATTGCGCTGATTCGCCCACTCGTGGATGCAGGGTTGATTCCAGCAGATTACCCTTTGTGCCTGAACGCCGTCAGTGGCTATTCAGGTGGAGGCAGAACCATGATTGAGGCTTACGAACAATCACAAGCCCCCGCGTTTGAGTTGTATGGCTTGGGGTTGCAACACAAGCACATTCCAGAAATCATGCACTACACCGGTTTGACATGCCGCCCACTGTTCACGCCCAGCGTGGGCAATTTCAAACAAGGCATGTTGGTCCAAGTGCCCCTGCATCTTGACAGGCTGCCCACAAAACCGCATCGACAAGACTTGCATGACGTTTTGGCTCAGCACTATGCAGGCTGCGAATGGGTGAGTGTTCTGCCACCTACACCTGACAATAAGCAGGACTGTGTGGCCCTGGCAAACACCAATCGACTTGAATTGCGAGTCTTTGGCAATGATGATGACCAACATGCCGTGCTGGTGGCGCGGCTGGATAACTTGGGCAAAGGCGCCAGTGGTGCAGCCGTGCAAAATTTGCAGTTGATGCTGAGTGCGATGTGAGACTGACCCATTTGAATTCACCTCCCGCCGCGTCGTTGGGCGGCCTTTGTTTTTTACTATAAAACTGTCCCATGACCTGCTTTGCCCCCCTTCAAAACGATACCTTCCTGCGTGCCTGCCTGCGACAGTCCACTGACTACACCCCCATTTGGCTGATGCGCCAAGCCGGGCGCTTTTTACCCGAATACCGCGCCATGCGTGCCAAAGCGGGCAGTTTCATGAGCCTGGCATCGAACGTTGACTACGCCACCGAAGTCACCTTGCAGCCTGTGGATCGCTTTGCACTTGATGCTGCCATTGTGTTCAGTGATATTTTGACCGTACCCGATGCCATGGGTCTGGGCTTGTCGTTTGCGCCTGGCGAAGGCCCCCGTTTTGCCCATCCAGTGCAAGATGAAGACGCTGTGGCCAGGCTGACTGTGCCTGACATGAACAAGCTGCGCTATGTGTTTGAGGCCATCACCTCAATTCGTAAAGCGCTTCAGGGGCGCGTTCCGCTGATTGGTTTTGCAGGCAGCCCCTGGACGCTGGCTTGTTACATGGTCGAGGGCGCAAGTTCAAGCCACTACCGTCTGGTTAAAACCATGCTCTACAGCCGCCCAGATGTGATGCACACGCTTTTGAAAATCAATGCTGATGCTGTGGCGCTTTACCTGAATTCACAAATTGAAGCCGGTGCTCAGGCTGTGATGATTTTTGACAGTTGGGGCGGCGTTCTGGCCGATGGTGCATTTCAGGAATTCAGCCTGGCCTACACCCGCCGCGTGCTGTCACAACTTCACCCGACATTTGACGGTGTTCGTATTCCACGCCTGGTGTTTACCAAAGGGGGCGGTCTGTGGCTGGACGATATGAAAACACTGGATTGCGATGTGCTGGGTGTAGATTGGACCGTCAATTTAACCCGTGCTCGTCACTGTGTAGGCGACAGCAAAGCACTCCAAGGCAACCTTGACCCCTCAGTTTTGTTTGCACCGCCTGCACACATTGAAAAAGAGGCTATCCGGGTGCTCAACGCCTTTGGACAACCGCACACAGGCAGCGGTTTGGGGGCGACGCACATTTTCAATTTGGGCCATGGCATCAACGAACACACGCCCCATGAGCATGTGGCAACGTTGGTGCAAGTGGTGCATGACCACTCGCGAAACATGCGACAGCTCAATCACGTAACCGTTTAGACCCCACCATCGTCATTCCCGCGAAGGCGGGAATCCAGACTGCCTTTGTACCCTGGTAAACCAACATGCACTGGATTCCCGCCTTCGCGGGAATGACGGCATTTGACATGGGGTCTAAACGGTTACAGTACCACTGGCATTTGAGTTCGTGTTTCACAAACTGATCGAGCGCATTCAAATGCCGCACAACACCAGCATCAGTGTTCAACAAACACGGCCTCCAGCGTAGGCGCGTCAATCACCGCCAATATCCAGTGTTCCAGTTGCTCTGGTGTAGCCCTGTTGATTCGTTCCAGCGTGCCTTCTGGCAGTGGGGAAAAACGTTTAGACAGCAGTTTTTCCAGCATCGTGATTTTGGTTTCCAGCGTGCCTTCTTGCCTGCCTTCTTCCCGCTCAGCGCGTCTTTCGGTGATTTCACTGATCAGCGCACGTTCTCGATTCCACGCGGTTTGGCGTGTGGCCGTATCAGCGCTCAATGCCCTGAGCTGTGCCATGGCTTGCTGTATCGGGGCAGATGTCATTTGGTTCATGGTGGTCTCCTCTTGCCAATGTTCAAAAAATGTTAACAAATCAGCCAACTCATGTGATGCCAGCTTAAGCCGGTCGGCTTTGCGCATCTCTATGATATTGAGTTGGAGTTCGTCGCCCAACTTGACATCAGGCTGCAAGCGGTCGCGCATTTCAAAGCACCACACAGCTTTGTGCTGGTGGCGCGCCACCTCGCCTTGGGTCGGCGCTGCAACAACCTTCCGCCCGCCGTGTGGCTTTGCGCAACCACCAGCACGCTCTGACCTGCTGCCAGCCAGGCTGCAACACGGCGGCGCAATTGATGAAGCGGAAAACCTTCCACAGCACCTCGGCGATTGGAGCGCATGCGCCGCAAGCCAGCAACACCCTGTTTATTCGCGGATTGCTCATGTAAAGAATTTCGACGCACCGGCCACTGCAAGCGCTCATAAAACGCGCCCACCTGAATCAAAATCACATCGTCAGGAAACGCCTCACGCCAATACCGGTATTGCGCCTGCACTGTGCGAACAGCACCGGGCTTGGGAAGCCTGTCGCGCCGAAAGAGTTGTAAAGTTTTTCGGCGCAGTCCAAAATACACCTTGAGCCACGGGTGAGCCGCCCCAATGCTCTGAATCAGCCGATGGCAGGCAGCGTAACGCAAATGCCCCAGGTACGATGAGAAACTCGCCTGCAATGTGTCAAGTTCTTCGACATCAAACCGGTACTCAGTGCCGTTTGCGTGGGGATGCACCAGCACCGCCTGGCTCTTTTGTAAAACCTCGTGCAAATGTCCCAGCACACGGCGGCGCACCAGCAGGTGAAAGGGGCGAACGATATAGCCCAGAAAATCCACCCCGTCGCTGATGGGGCGCAGCCGCAGACGTGTTGGGTTAAGAGACAAATCAAGCTGCTCGGCAATAAAGACTTCAATACGTTGCTTGAAAATCTGTAGCTGCTCAAGCGATGTGGCCAGCAGCACAAAATCATCGCAATAGCGCAAATACCACTGGCATTTGAGTTCGTGTTTCACAAACTGATCGAGCGCATTCAGATAGACATTGGCAAAAAACTGGCTATTCAAGTTACCAATGGGAAGGCCTTTGCCGGGGGGCGCGTGAAACAGGGTTTTGTGCGGTGGCAAACGGTGTAACAGAGCGGGGTCGCCCTTAATGTGGGCGGCGACGGTGCAGTCGTGAAACACCAGTGTGTGGGTGAGCCAGTGCGCCTGCGCGTCTTCTTCATGCTTCAAATTCAGTCGGGCAGCCAGCATGTCAAACAGCCGCTGCTTGTCGATGCTCATAAAGTAATTGTGAATGTCAAGCTGCAAATACCACGCGGGTCGGGTGCCATTGGCTGTTGCCTGGCGCATGAATTGCTGCAATCGCATCACACCCGCATGAACCCCTTTGCCTTTGCGGCAGGCGTAGGAGTCATGGATAAAAATCTTTTCCCAGGTTTTTTCAAGGTGGCTCACCAGGATATGGTGAACCACACGGTCAGAGAAATCGGCAGCAAATACCTCTCGCAATTTGGGGTGTTTAACAAAAAAACAGACAGAACGATTTGGCTTATAACTGCGAGAAACCAAGGCTTCTTGCAGTTCCAGCAGGTTCAACTCTTGCCGCGCTTCAAAACGCAAGGCGTTGACCGTATTGCGTTTATTTTTGCGACACAAGATGTATTGCTGGTAAAGGTTCTCCAATGAGAACAGTGTCATGGGGCATCATCCTCCAGGGCGAACAGCTAACGCATAAAACTGGTTGTTCTTGTTGTTGGCATTCTGGTTGCCATTGTTGGTATTGAAGTTCCACGCGTTATTGGGATTAGGCGCGTACTCCGTACCGGACCAGTAGTCGTAGGACTGCACACAAATCCACCCACTTCCCCCACCCAAAACAAATCAATGCAGTGTGGGGCCACCGGCGGGCGATCCCTGGGTAGGGTACGCTCGCCTGAATAAATATGCCTGCTTCGGGGGTTGCAGGCGGGGTGGACGCACGATGATGAGACTGGGCACGCGAGCGGCATCGGCAGGCCAAAACCCGCACGCTGCCACCCTTCTGGCCCCCAATAGGGCATACCTCTCAGGCTTTTGCTTGCGAGGTATGCGTAAGCCAACCTTCGTTCTGTCTGGCAACCGATCCTACCTGTTCAATCACAAATAGGTAGCCTTGAAAACTTTGAAAAGCCTTGACTTCTTTGGCAACGCGAAGGGTCATCAGCAGCGTTTCGACCTTGTCACGCAAAACCAGCAACTCGGTACAGCGCTGTTTGGCGTTGGGTGCGTTGTTGGCTTTGAGGATTTGCATCAGCAATGCACGGCTGCCCTCGCGCATTTCTGTGCCCAGTGTGTACTTGTGGTAGCGCGAAAAACCAGCTACCAGCTTTTCCAGATGTACCGTCAAGTCCAGTGCAGCTTTGTAAATGGGCAAATGCTCGTAACGCGCCATGACAAAAAAAATTTTGGGGCTTCGCCCAGCATCTAATACCAAAAAATACCAAAGAAGTCCAAAGGGTTCAAATAGCCAAAGCCCCCACTGTCTGCCGCCGACGGACAAACCCAAGACCTGCAAGCGCTGTGAAGGCCAATAACAGCGTTTCTGGTTCAGGCACCGAAGCGGCAGCCACATCTCCAGGGCGAACAGCTAACGCATAAAACTGGCTGAGCTTGAAGTAGGCATCCTGGAAGCCATTGAGGGTAAGGAAGAGCCACGCGATATAGGGAACAGGCGCGTACTCCGTACCGGACCAGTAGACGTAGGACTGCACATTCTGAAAATCGCCAGTATTTGTCAAACCCCAACCAGTTTGTGGGCCATGACCGCTTGTATCGTAATATGCTTTGTTGCCCAAGGTGTCATACCACAAGCTGGCCATTTCACTGTACACGGTAGTGCCGCTGGTGGTTTGCACGTTGAAGCCACAGTCGGTG
>CAIXMC010000349.1 GCA_903920405.1 uncultured beta proteobacterium | reverse complement strand
ATCCTCAAAACCAGCTCTACAGATGATGGCTTTTTGAATCAAATTCATCTGCGTTCGGGGAATACCAACTGTCACCGGTTACATAGCTCGGTTCAAGCCCCCAGGCCAGCACTTCACTAAGCATTTCTAATTTGTTCTACAGCCAGTTCCGTCATTCCCGCGAAGGCGGGAATCCAGAATGCACTAGATTCCCGCCTTCGCGGGAATGACGAAAATTTAACAACTTGCCTTCAGAACAAATTCACCCTGCCTATCTACTTCCTTCAGTGGTTCAACAAGAGTTCAACAATCACGCCCGTGGCAATGGCCACCAGTACGTAGTCGCCCCCGATTTGAACCCAATGGTGGCCACGAGGTGGCGAACGCAGGTTGTGACTGTGCCAGTCATTCACCACATAAACTTTCTGACGATACTGGGGTGCAAGACGCTGACCCCGATGAAATTGGCGAGCCGAGCTGCCTTCCCACTGAGGAGGCCTCTCAGGTCGCCCATCGTTATTGCGGCGTTCCTGATGTCCGCTGTATTGACCTCTGTCTTGGTTGAAGTCATCGCTGCGATGACTGCGGCGTTCCTGATGTCCGCTGTATTGACCTCTGTCCTGGTTGAAGTCATCGCTGCGATTATTGCGGTGGTCACTACGATAATCACCTCCCTGGGCAAACGACAATCCCCCAAGCGACAAGGTCATTGCCATCAGGGTTGAAACGACTTGGGTATAACGCATGGTGTTCTCCAGTGGTTTAGGATGGTGCAAATGGTACAACGTCTCGGTGTTCAGTTGTCCACATTCTGTTCTACTGCGTCTTCATCTTGTACACAGTCGCATGATTCAGAGGATTGTCTGGCTGCCAGTGCTAGCCCACGATCCAGTGCTGCCATGAATTCTGGCACTTTGATAGGCTTGGTCAGGTACGCAAGAAAGCCTGAATCCAGACCTTTCTGGATATCGTTTGGCATGGCATTGGCGCTGATGGCCAGTACCGGAATGTGCTGGGTAGTGGGGTCATCGCGCAGTATTTTCAAAGCTTGAAAACCGTTGATGCCCGGCAGATTGATGTCCATCAAAATCAACTGCGGCTGATGGCGATGCACCATGGCCAGGCCCACCGTGGCATTGACAGCACTGAGTAAACGCACGCCTGGGCGATGTTCCATAAGTTGCTCCACCAGTGCCATGTTGGCTGGGTTGTCTTCAATATAGAGCACGGTGTAAGCCGCGTCGACAGGCTGGTCTGGCAATTCTGGTGGCTCAGACGCAATCGTTTCAGAAACCGGTGCGCCTGACAGCCTCAGCTCAAACCAAAACACACTGCCCACACCCACCGTGCTTTGCACACCCATGTCACCGCCCATCATTTCCACCAACTTCCGGCTCACTACCAAACCGATGCCGGTGCCTTCCTGTGTACCGCATTCTTGTCCCAGACGGTTAAACGGTTGAAATAATTGCGCCAGTTTTTCAGGGGGCAACCCATGTCCGCTGTCTTGTACGTTAATGCGAACACGATGGGGCGTAGGCATGGTGAAGGTGACATCGACAGTGCCCTGGGGGCGGTTGTATTTGACAGCGTTGGTCAGTAAATTGATCAGCACCTGTTTTAATCTTGTTCGGTCGGCATGAACAAGGCATGCCCCGTCAAATTCTGGGAAACTGATGTCAATACCGTTGTTTTTGGCCTGCAAGTTCATCATGATCTGGCAATCCTGTAACACATCGGGCAGGGGCACCGACCCCATCGTCAGTGATAGTTTGCCCGACTCAATGGATGCCAAATCAAGGATGCCATTGATCAGTTCCAGCAAATACCAGCCACCACGCAAAATTTGTTCAAGGTTGGCCATCTGGCGGGGTGTGGGCGCGGGTGTGCCTTTGGTCAGCAGTTGGGCAAATCCCAAAATGGAATTGAGCGGTGAACGCAAATCGTGGCTCATGTTGGCCAAAAATTCTGATTTGGCCTGGTTGGCTTCGTTGGCCACTTGCTGTGCATGCAAAAGCTCTTTGTTTTTTTGCAGCAATTCGTCATCGAGATGTTTGCGCGATGTCACGTCAGTCAGTACAAGGCGGATGACCTTGGCCCCCTCTGTGTCCACCGCGACGGTTGCCACCAGACCCACCCATATCTGAGTGGAATCACCTTTGACCATTTTGATTTCGCAAGTCTGCAAAAGACCTGACTCTAAAAGTAAATTTTTGCTATGGTAGTAAGTGTCTTGATGCAACGGATGAATAAACCGCGTGATGGGGCGTTGAGTGAGTAACTTGCGAGTCACTCCCAGCAAATGAGCCATGGTTAGGTTGGCTTCTTCGATTTGCCCGCTTTCACTGACCGTGCAATAGCCTACCGGAGCCAAGTCATACAGGTCGAAATAACGTGAGCGTGACACTTCAAGTTCGATCTGCAAACGTCTCAGTTCTTCGTTTTGCATCTCCAGCTCAATTTGGTGGACGCGCAACTCATGAAACAGCAACTGTGCGTCGTCATAAGACATTCCCTGGAGTAAATCCATCGGCTCATCGATTTGTGCGTCGTCATCTTCAGCTCTGCGGCGCAGCAACAATTGCCATGCGTTTCTTGCCTCTAGTCGGCGATCGTTATCTTGTGTGTCGTTGTTGTCAGTCATGCCAGAATACTCCAAAAATAGTAGCGTACTATGCAATACCAGTAAGGATATGGTCAACAATAAGTTGTGCATTTGGCCGTCAGAGTTGGGATGCAATGCTAGGCGCAAATCGTGCGGTGTGGCCCAGCCACATAAGCGATTTGTAACGACGCAGTGCGCCCAAATCTGACGAGCCAAGTGCACAACTTATTATTGACCATATCCTTAGGGGGGATTTGGTTTTTGTATTGCACCACATCACTTTGAAACGCACCCGTGGGAGCGCGGGCATCTTGCCCGCATTGGTTTGGTTGTGCCAAAAGCGATCAAGATGCCCGCGCTCCCAGGAATGATGCTATGATTTTTTGCGATATTTCATATTAAGAAATCGGCCTCTAACGCACGTCCAGCTTGCATAGTTCGCTATGATTTTTATAACTTAGGTCAGGCATGACAGGCGCCACATCACGCTGAATCGCGTCGTGAAAGTTCAATGCGAACGCATTTTGGTGCGCAGGCGCGCAATGGACTGGCTGTGCAATTGACACACTCGTGATTCTGTGACCTTCAATACGGCAGCGATTTCTTTGAGGTTCATGTCCTGCTCGTAGTACAAGCTCATGATGTGTTGTTCGCGCTCGGGCAAGTTTTTGATGGCTTCGACCAAAGCCTGACGTAATCGCTGGTCACTCAAAATGTTGACAGGATCAGCGTTGGGGTCGCCCATATGGCGGTCCAGAAAACCATCTTCATCATCTGAGTTGTTGGTCATGTCTTCGAGATAGACCAACTGACT
>CAIXMC010000348.1 GCA_903920405.1 uncultured beta proteobacterium | reverse complement strand
TTTTGATTGAGTCCATGCTGACGAAACTCGGTATCGGTGTGACGCAGTACTTTGACGGCCAGCAGGCCTTGGACACCCTCACCCAAGGTGATTGTCCAGACCTTGTCCTGATGGATTTAAACATGCCCGTCATGGATGGCTACGATGCGACAAAGCGAATACGCCAGTGGGAACGTGACAACAATCAGCCACGTTTAGCCATCATTGCTTTGACAGCCGATGCATACGAAGAAGACCGCCAGCGTTGCCTGGCTGTGGGGATGGACGACTTTCTGACCAAGCCCATCGCATTGGATGCCCTGAAATCGACTTTGAACAAGTGGCTACCAATGTCCCACAGGTTAACGTGAAAGAATAAAGAAAACAATAGCAATGTATCCTTATCCCATAAGGGCTACAGGCACTTTTTATGGGTAAAAAATTCGTTTATCATTTTATCGTTCCCACGCTCTTGCGTGGGAACGATAAAAAAGAGTGCACAATTCGATCCGGTTTTGGGGAGACCATAATTTCAAGTCATGGAAGGTAAAAAAGTGCAAAAACTAAATGTGCTGTGGAATATTTTCTCTGGACATGGCGAACACAAGGGTTTCAGTCAATTACGACAAAATTGGAAGCAATTGGTGAAGTTTGGCGTTCCGTCAAAATTAACACAAGACCTTGGGGTCAGCCATGCGCTTACCCTGCGCTATGTGATTGCTTTGTCGTTGGTTGCAACACTCTCTACAGCAGCCTGGTTGAGCCTGCATTTGGTGATTGCAGAGCAGGAAAGCACTTCGGCCATCGTCAATGTGAGTGGCCGCCAGAGCATGCTGAGTCAGCGGACAGCCCTGTTCTCCAGTCTGTTGGAGGGCGCCCCCCAGCATAAGCGGTCAGAGATTCGCAGCACGCTGAAAGATGCCATTCAACTGATGGAGCGTTCACATGAGGGTTTGACTCATGGCAGTAAGGAAATGGGTCTCCCCTCCACCATGTCTGCCACCGTTCATGCCATGTATTTTGATGGCCCTGACGCGCTCAATGACCAAGTCCTCACCTACATCAAAATGGTCAATCAACTGCTGTTGCTTGACGATGACGCACTCAATTCGACCCACCCTGCGTTTGTCTATATTCTTCAAAACGCACCCACCAAGTTGCTACGATCACTCGATCAGATGGTCAGCCAGTACCAGATCGAAGGAGAACAGGCCGTTAGCCGCTTGCAAACAGTAGAGACAACACTCTGGGTCATTACCTTGCTTCTACTGATTGTTGAAGCCTTGTTGATATTTCACCCGTTCGTCCAACACGTCCGACGCATCATTTCCGAACGTATTCAAGCGCAAAATTTACTCGCAGAACAGTACAAGGCGCTTCATCTTAGTGAAGTACAAATGGCCACATCGCAGCGGCTCGGTGGCACTGGGTCGTGTGTCTATGACATTAACACCGACATCATTCGGGCATCGAAACAAATGCTGCACCTATTTGGGTTTCCACCCGACATTTCGGATTACCCTTTGGATGACTTTCTGGCATGTGTACCTGAACAACATGATCGGGTTCGTCAGACCTTGGCTGGCAAGTTTGGGTTTCCCCCCGACATTGCGGATTACGATGACTTATTGGCTGATTTTCCTGAACATGATCCGGTTCGCCGGACTTTTGCTGATCTGATCAGCCAGAGCCATGTGTATGACGGTGAGTTCGTCATAAAGCCTGCCGACGGGTCGCCAACCAGGGTCGTCCACGCCATTGGTAAGTTAGTACGAGATAGTCATGGAACCCCCATTAAGATATTTGGCTTTATTCAAGACATCACAGAGCGTAAGTCTTCAGAAGACAAATTGGCCAAATTACTGGCTGATCAAGATGCCATTTTGCAAAGCGAGGTTGTAGGCTTTGCCATCGTGTCTCAACGTGTGATGCGATGGGTGAACCCTGCCATGGCAAAAATGTTTGGATATGAAACCG
>CAIXMC010000347.1 GCA_903920405.1 uncultured beta proteobacterium | reverse complement strand
TGACACTATTTTCTGATGGAAAAACCAGCATTGCAGAAAAAATGAACAGACTCAATCGCAACACCCGTCTGGTTTTTGATTACCTGCGCATGACAAAAAATTCGACGTGGCAATCTTCCGCTTGATAATTTTGGTGAGAACAAATTCACCCTGCCTAAACAGCTAATCAACCTTTTCTCTCTGCTCATTTCAAAGAGACTGATGGGCAACATGCTGGTGGCGTTTCAATGGGGTCTGCTTTTTTGGCTGGCTGTCTTGGCGTATCCAGCAATTACCAAGAGCACTGTTCCAACGTGTGCGGTCGTTTTGGCAACAATTTCAGTGTTGCTGGCTGTATGGACGCTCAAACACAACAGGTTGGGCAACTTTCACATTTCCACAATGCCAAAAAGTTCTGGCTTCATGGTGACTTCGGGTCCCTACCGTTGGATTCGACACCCGATGTACATGTCTGTTTTCTTGGGAGCCGCCGCATTGGGATGCTCTGTGGCCTCTTTCATGGGATGGGCAACATGGTTGGTGCTTGGGGTCGTTTTATGGACGAAGGCCAGGATTGAAGAACGGCTGATGCTGGAACAGCACGAAAATTACGCCAATTATCGGCAACACACTCAACGATTTGTGCCATGGCTTTGGTGATGCGTGAAAGGAAAATATGCTTGCAAACATGCCGACAGACTTCACAGCGTACCAACTGACTCTGCATATCAAACGCCCCATCCAGATTTCTGTGGGGAAATTAGGGGATTGTTTTTTCGCAGCAGGCTATTACATTTACACAGGCAGTGCAAAACGTAACATCGAGTCACGTCTTGAACGACACCTGAAAAAATACAAGAAGCTGAGATGGCATATCGATTATTTGACGGTGCATCCTCTCGTCGAGGTCGTGCAAGTCACACGGTCACATCAAAGCGAATGCACACTCAACCAAGCTGTGGATGGCACTGTGCTCGTTAGTGGCTTTGGATCGTCAGATTGCCAAAACCGATGCAGCAGTCATTTGCGCTACCTTGGTGATTATTTATCAGTAGCAAGCTGTCTCAATTTAACGTGAAAGAACAAAGAAAACAATAGCAATGTATCCTTATCCCATAAGGGTTACAGGCACTTTTTATGGGTAAAAAATTCTTTCATCATTCGGGGTGGCCAGGATGCCATAACAGTTAGAAATGCCAATCAGCAAATCAATCTTGTAGATTTCAGAACAACCCGGATGCGATGTTGACAGTGAGCGCAAGCAGTGTGGTGTTGAAAAAAAATGCCAACACACAATGCACCAGCCCTGTTTTACGCATCCTCTGACTGGAGAAGCTGACATCCGCCGTTTGGCCAGAGGTGCCGATGACCACGGCGACATACAGAAAGTCACCATAGTCAGGAGGGTGACCGCCTGGAAAGTCCAGGCCTCCATGCACACCATTGATTTTCGCAACGTAATAGTCGTGTGCATAGTGCAAGGCAAACATGACTTGAGTAAAAACCCAAGATGTCACGATGGTCAGTGCGGCCAACCCAATATGGGTGTACCGCGTTGTACCCTGGAGTTCCTTGGCAACCGCCAATTCAGCCACAATGGCGCCGAGACACATACATGCCGACAACACCACCAGAATCAAAACGGGCAAACGTCCTTCGTCGTGCTGCAATGCACGTGTGCGCATCCTCTCGTGGGTGGAGCAAAACATCATCCAGGCGGCAAGCATCAGGTACAGGCCAGCGCCAACGTTCCAGCCCACGATGGATTTTGTGATCGGTTGATGAATCCACCTGTCGGGCAGAAGAAAAACAGTTGCACAACCCAGCGTAATACTCATGAATAGATAGGGTCGCGCCAGGATTGCCCTTAACAAGAAGTGCTTATCTCGATGGGGGTGAACGGGAGTTGTTGTCATAAATACAGCGCCATAAAGCGACTGTCTGATCACTTCAAAATAACCAAACGAGAGGTCATCGAACAGTTGGTCATGATACTGGATGCCGACGTATCTGCAATTTCGAAACTCGATGAAAGTGACTGGGATGGGTACTTCAACCTGGACTCACGGTTCGCTCATTTCACAAGCCACATATTGACATTGCGCACTCAATCCCTGATAAATCGTTATGGGCATTCCGAGTAAACTCAAAATGCGTACCTGCACTGTGTTCAACGGTGTTACGCTTATGTGCCTGACTGT
>CAIXMC010000346.1 GCA_903920405.1 uncultured beta proteobacterium | reverse complement strand
TTGGTATCTTTGCAAAATCCGAGTCGCTGTACGTTGCAGTGTTCAGAATTTCGTAAATTTTGACCGTTTATGCTTGATTTATATTGATATTTTTACTTTACAAAAGTCAAACCGGCTGTGTAGAGATCAGGTTGTCTGAAGTTCTGATTCCGTCAAGTCATTGATTTTGTTCAATAAATCTTCGAGAGTCTAAAGTGGAGTCACTCAAAAAAAGCGGGGCATTTCCCCCCTTTGTAAAGGGGGGGATAAAAACGGTCAGATCACTCAATAAAAGCGGGGCATTTCCCCCCCTTTGTAAAAGGGGGGTAGGGGGGATTTGGAAGTCACAAGCCCAAGTAAACTAACTGTAAGCGATTGATCCATATAAAAAAAGTCATGACATGAAACACAAGGATGCAGGTATGAAATTAAATTTTGTTCGCATAGCTCAGTTGCCACCTTGGCTGGCATCCCCTGTCTTTGAGGGTGACCAAGAAAAAACGCGCCAGGCCAGCCTGGTCAACATGATCGGGTTGACCAGTATTGCCTTTATCTGTGCCATCGTGGTGAGTGGTGTGCTGGATGGCACCATGCCTTTTGTCACGCTGATCATGGACCTGTTTGCGTGCATTGTGATGATGCAATTTCTGCGCTGGATACGTCGTGGCAGGGTTGAGTGGGCGCGTCTGGGGCTGGTTATTTTTGGGTTGGTTTATCTTATTGCAGCAACCGCCAGTCTGGGAAGCATTTGCAGACCCACGGCAGCCATTTTTACCTTCTGGGTGCTGATGATGGGTGTGCTGTTTGGTCTGCGCGGCATTGTGTTGGGCACAGTAGGTGCCTCGCTGGCCATTCTGGGGCTGATCGTGGCCGAAAACGCCTATTGGCTGCCTGCACCTCACTACGGTTCAAGTGTGTCGGATTGGGTGACTTACACCGCCTTGTTCGCGTTTACCAGCGGTCTGACCTACTACATCAATCAGAGGACTCACAAAGCCCTGATGCGTGCCCAGCGTGCAGAAAATGCAGCCATTGTTGCTAGCCGTACCAAGTCCCAGTTTCTGGCCAACATGAGCCATGAAATTCGAACCCCCATGAACGGTGTGATCGGCACGGTGGATCTGCTTCATCAAACAAAGCTTGATGACGATCAGCACCGAATGCTGGCCACCATTTTCCAATCCTCTCAGGCTTTGCTCGGCATCTTGAATGACATTTTGGACTACTCCAAAATTGAAGCCGGCAAACTGAGCGTTGAACATATTGCCACGCCTTTGCACGACGTGGCACACAGTGTGGTGCAACTGTTAACAGGCAGCGCCAAAGCCAAGTCCATTGCGTTGTCCGTGTGGGTTGCGCCCGAATTGCCGCAATGGATTTATTCGGATCCCATACGTTTGCGTCAAGTGTTGATGAACCTGATTGGCAACGCCATCAAGTTCACCCGCAACCGTACAGACCGCCCTGCACGGGTGGATTTGCGTGTTGAACCCTGCACACTTGCCAGCGGTAAACCTGGTGTCCACCTGCGTGTGATCGACAACGGCGAAGGCATGCGCGACGAAGTGGTTCAACGCTTGTTTCAACCCTTTACGCAGGCCGATGCCAGCACATCGCGCAAATATGGTGGCACCGGTTTAGGGCTGGCGATCAGCATGGAACTGGCCCGGCTGATGGGGGGCCAAATATTGGTGCAAAGCAAGATGTTTGAAGGCTCTGAATTTACGATGGAGTTGCCCTTGCTTTTAGCCCCTGCGGGCCAGCAACAAGGTGTCGCCCTTGATCGCCAAACGCTTTCCAAAAGACGCGCACCCAGTATTGATGAAGCCGCTGCCAGCGGGCAACTGATTTTGCTGGCCGAAGACAATGAAACCAACCGCGATGTGATGTCAGAACAACTGCGCTTGTTGGGCTATGCGGTCGAGGTGGCCGACGATGGTGTGACAGCGCTCGAAAAATGGCGAACCGGTCGCTTTGCCCTGCTGCTGACCGACTGCCACATGCCGTTGATGAACGGCTTTGATTTGACTGCCTTGATTCGCTTTGAAGAAGGATCGGGGCCCCACAAACCCATCATTGCAGTCACGGCCAATGCCATGCAAGGTGAGGCACAGCGCTGTCTGGACAACGGCATGGACGACTATTTGAGCAAACCGCTGCGCATGGCTGAACTGGGGCCTATGCTGGCCAAATGGTTGCCACGGGCAACTTTACCTGATGATGCTTTTGCACCAGTTTCAGAACCTGTGGCAGAGCACACCGAAGAGCATCACGTGTCCTTACCCGATCTGTTCATCTGGGATACCAACGCCCTCAGTGAACTGGTGGGCGACAACCCCGCTTTGCGTTCACGTCTATTGCAAAAATTCTTGCAGAATGCCCAAGCCCAGGTCAAAGAAATGAACGAAGCCGCACAGTCAGTTGAGCTGCAACGCCTAACAGGGGTTGCACATACCCTCAAATCGGCTGCCCGCACTGTGGGTGCCTTTACGCTGGGCGATCTGTGCCAGAAACTTGAAACAGCCGCCATCGCCAAAGACAGCGCTGTGTTTGTCGCATTGACCGCCAACATTGCCGAGGCTTTTGACCAGGTACAACAACTGATTGACGCACACCTGAACATGTCAGCGTGCGTTCAGGATTTGCGGGCAAATGGGACAAGCTCAGACATTTGATTCGATTCACTGTCCCCATGAACATCACTCAATTGATCGAATAGTCAATGAAAAAATACATGCAATCCACTTGGATACCCGCCATCAAGCGCTGGTTGTCACCGCCGGTTTTTGACGGTGATCCGGAGAAAACAAGACGGGCTGGTCTGCTCAATCTGTTTGTCGTTGCCG
>CAIXMC010000345.1 GCA_903920405.1 uncultured beta proteobacterium | reverse complement strand
CGAGAACAAGGCGCTGGACTTTTCCAAAAATCGTGCCGAGGGCGACGATATTCTGGGCGATGCGTATGAGTACCTGATGCGCCACTTTGCGACCGAATCGGGCAAAAGCAAAGGCCAGTTTTACACCCCCGCAGAGGTCAGCCGCATCATGGCCAAAATTGTGGGCATTCACAGTGCAGGCACAAGCAACGACACCACCGTGTATGACCCCACCTGCGGATCAGGTTCATTGCTTCTGAAAGTAGGCGATGAAGCCCACCAGAAGGTCACGCTCTACGGTCAGGAAAAAGATGCCGCCACAGCAGGGCTGGCGCGCATGAACATGATTTTGCACAACAACCCGACAGCCCTCGTCAAACAGGGCAACACACTGGCCAACCCCCTGTTCAAAACCCCTGATGGCCAGCTCAAGACCTTTGACTATGTGGTCGCCAATCCACCCTTTAGCGACAAGCGCTGGAGTACCGGTGTCCACACGGACAGCGACCCCTTTCACCGGTTCACGACGTATGGCACGCCGCCCGACAAGCAGGGCGACTATGCCTATCTGCTGCACATTGTTCGCTCGCTCAAAAGCACCGGCAAGGGCGCTTGTATCCTGCCGCACGGCGTGCTTTTTCGGGGCAATGCCGAGGGCATCATCCGAGAGAACCTGATCAAAAAAGGCTTTATCCTGGGCATCATCGGCCTGCCCGCCAACCTGTTTTTTGGAACAGGCATACCCGCTTGCATCATCGCAATCGACAAGGAAAACGCCCACAGCCGCAAAGGCATTTTTATGATCGATGCCAGCAGTGGCTTCATGAAGGACGGCAATAAAAACCGCCTGCGCGATCGTGACATCCACAAAATTGTCGATGTCTTTAACCAGCGTCTGGAGGTTCCCCAGTATTCCCGAACAGTGGCTTTGGACGAGATTGCAAAAAACGACTACAACCTGAACCTGCCACGCTACATTGACAGCCAACAGACCGAAGACCTGCAAGACCTGTCAGCCCACTTGAGCGGCGGCATACCACAGCGAGATGTCGATGCCCTGCACAGTTACTGGGACGTTTGCCCACAGTTAAAAAACACCCTGTTTGCGCCCGGTCGCCCTGGTTATCTGAATCTGGCCGTGTCACCAGATGCCATTAAATCCACCATTTACAGTCACCCCGAATTTGTGGCGTTCATGGACAATATGAAATCGCTGTATGCCCAGTGGCAGCAGCGCAGCAACGCCACACTCAAGGCACTGCAAGTCGGGTGTCACCCCAAAACCATCATCCATGACCTGTCCAATGACTTGCTCAGCCATTACGCCGGCTTACCCTTGATGGATGCTTATGGTGTCTATCAGCATCTGATGGACTACTGGGCAAGCACGATGCAGGATGATGGTTATCTGATTGCCAGCGACGGCTGGAAGGCGCCCGTCACCCGCGTGCTGGTGCAAAACGCGAAAGGCAAAGCCGTGGATAAAGGTTGGACTTGCGAGCTGATTCCCAAATCGCTGGTGATCAAACGCTATTTCGCCTCTGCCCAAAATACCATGGACGAACTTCAAACCCAACTCGATGCCGTCACTGCCCAAATGACCGAACTGGAAGAAGAACATGGCGGTGAGGATGGCCTGTTTTCTGAACTGGACAAAGTGAACAAGGCACAGGTCAGTGCCCGACTCAAAGACATTAAAAACGTTCAAGGCGACAAGGAGGCCAAAGACGAAGTTCAAGCGCTATCCAAGTGGCTCAAACTGTGTGGGAAAGATTCTGACCTGAAAAAATTGCTCAAAGAGGCAGAGACCGCGTTGGATGCCCTGGTGCATGACCGATACACCCGCCTGACCCAAGCAGACATCCAAACCCTGGTGGTCGATGACAAATGGCTCAGCGCCATTGGTTTGGCCGTGCATGGCGAAATGGATCGCATCAGCCAGGCACTGACCCAGCGCGTCAAAGTCTTGACCGAACGCTATGCCACGCCCCTGCCACAGTTAGTCGATGAGCTTGAAACACTCGCCAGCCGCGTTGATGCGCATCTGAAAACCATGGGGCTGGTGTGGAACACATCTGTTTAATTGCTATTATTATGATAGCTACTAACGCTTGCTGGATAAGGGCTGGAGGCTGTTTTCTTCTACAAAGCGGCGTGTGGTATTCATCACCTGCCAACGCTCTTATTAAAGAAAACCAACACAATGTTGAATAGTGAAAAGTCTTATTCAAGGTTCGCACAGGGCGTTTGCCATGCGCCGTGATGCCACAGGCCACTATGCCACCAGCACGGCGGGGGGTGAATCTGTCCGAGCTTTTGTTCCGCTGGCGCTACCGCCTGTGCCCGTGCTTGAATTGGATGGTAAGCGGCAACTTTTGCTTGAAAAAGCCACGCTGGCGTTGGGTCGGTTGGACAGCATCGCACTTTTGTTGCCAGACCCCCAGCTTTTTTTGTATGCTTATGTGCGACGCGAGGCCGTCCTGTCATCGCAAATTGAGGGCACACAATCATCGCTATCCGACCTGCTTTTATTTGAACTCGACGAGCTGCCGGGGGTTCCTTTTGATGATGTGGTGGAAGTTTCCAATTACGTCTGCGCGATGGAACATGGCATGGCACGACTGCGTGAAGGTTTTCCGTTGTGCAACCGGTTGCTGCGGGAGATGCACGCTCACCTGATGGCGCGTGGGCGTGGCAGCAACCAGTCACCTGGTGAATTTCGCCGCAGTCAAAACTGGATCGGCGGCACGCGGCCCGGCAACGCCCGCTTTGTTCCGCCACCCCCTCAAGAGCTTGAAAACTGCATGACGGCACTGGAGAGCTTTTGGCACACCGACGAGGGCGATAGTGACATGCCGGTGCTGCTCAAGGCTGCGCTCTCGCATGTACAGTTTGAAACCATTCACCCCTTTCTGGATGGCAACGGGCGGTTGGGACGCTTGCTGATCGCGTTATTGCTGCATGATGGGGGCGTTTTGCAGCAGCCGCTGTTGTACTTAAGCCTCTATTTCAAGCAACACCGTGCCGTCTATTACGACCTGCTAGACCGCGTGCGCACTGAGGGAGATTGGGAAGCCTGGGTGGACTTTTTTCTGGAGGGCGTAGAACAAACCGCACACGCAGCAACACAAACCGCCAAACGACTGGTCGATGTGTTTGGGCAAGACACCCAGCGTATTCAAATGGGGGGCAAGGGAAACGCCAATGTGCTTCGCGTCTTTGAATGCTTGCGCCAAAAACCCCTGTGCAGCTTGCGTCAGATTGTCAGCAGTGCGGGCATCAGCTTTCCAACCGCCTCCAAGGCCATGCTGACATTGGTCAAGACAGGCATTGCCCGCGAACTAACCGGCCTGCGTCGCAACCGTGTTTTTGTTTATGACGCGTACCTGAATATCCTGAACGAAGGCGGTGATGCGCTATGATAATAAGAGCTACAAATGAAGACTGGACGGGCGTTAGAGGCCGTTTTCTTGGAAAATGATGAACAACACCCCCGACTACATTTTGCTGTTACAGCAAATTTCAGACACCTACACCCAAGGCCGTCTGCAAGCGGTGCAGGCTGTCAATGTGCATATCACCCAAACCTATTGGCAAGTGGGGCGGCATATTGTGGAGTTTGAGCAAGGCGGAAAAGCCAAGGCGGCTTAGGATGTGGTCAGTAATAAGTTCCCCAT
>CAIXMC010000344.1 GCA_903920405.1 uncultured beta proteobacterium | reverse complement strand
TCTGCTAGGCGATCAATCAAATCTTTAAACCGGCTGCGGATATCCGGAAATTCGGCTGGCAACTGATAACGGCGCTCCATGGTGGTCAATTGCTGGTGCAAACTTTGCTGCAAATCAGCCACCGACCCCAACACACCTGCGCCAAAGCTGATGCGAAGCACAGGATACTTTTTGCTCCAGTCCCATCGGGTCTCTGCGGCCAGCCCTTTGAAAAGCGATTCGTTGCCCTCAAACAATTCTTTCAGGGTATCCAAAAATAGGCTTTTGCCAAACCGCCGTGGCCGCGATAAAAAATAGTGTGAGCCACGTGTTACCAAATCCACGGCAATGCCGGTTTTGTCAACATAGTAACAGTCGTCCTCGCGGATTTTGGCAAAGGTCTGAATGCCAATGGGGAGTTTTTTGCGGATCATGGTAGAGATTAAAAATTTGGGTCAGAATCAAATACTCTCAAACCCGGTCAAAGTTCCAAATAATCCGACTCTGACCCTAATTTTTCACCTGCGCCACCAGTTTGACACCAAGCGCCGTGCAGACACGGGCAATGGTGTCAAAGCGAGGCTGCGAGTTGGGGCGCAGGGCTTTGTACAGGGCTTCGCGGGTCAGACCGCTGGCTTTGGCTACATCGGTCATGCCGCGTGCACGGGCAATCACCCCCAACGCATGAGTCAGTTCGGAGGGGTTGTTTTCCTCCAGCACCAGGGTCAAGTAAATGGCAATGTCCTCATCACTCTTGCGTTCCTCGGCCATATCAAAGTCGGGCAAGTCAGCGATGTTGATTTTCTGGGTCATGGCAGAGGTCTCCTTCAAATGGTTTTGGACAAGGCAATGGCCCAAGCAACGGCCTGTGCCTGTAGCGGGTTTTCAAAATCTCTGGCGAAGCCCTGCCTGTTTCATAATGCTGTTGGCCGTATGACGTGATTCACAGTTGGTAGACACGGTGACTGACAGTTTCCCATTCGACCAAGTTTGATGTGAGCCTTTTTGCCTGACATAAAAGAAACCGACGGCCTTGAGTGCAGACACCACCACGGCGTAAAAACCATTCATGCGAAAGCTTCACCACTCCAAGCTGCCAGTGGGCGGGCTTTCGGCGCGTGGTGCAATTCGGCCTCAAGCAACATATCGATGCAGTCGTAAACGGATCTCACCAGATCGTCAGCGGTTTTGGCTTCGGCTACCAAACCGCGCAGGTCTGAGCTGGTGGCTACAAAAACCCCAGCATCATGGTCACGTATAACCTCTACTCGCAACAACATTGGCACACCTGCACGTGCTGCCAGTTTCCAAAAAGGATACCCTATTCTGTACATCGTTTTACCTTTCAGTTCACAGTTCTAACGTAACCGTTTAGACCCTATCACCGTCATACCCGCGAAGGGGGCAACCGCAAGGGTTGCCCCTACAATTTCGAACGATATCGTAGGGGCAGGGCTTGCCCCTGCCCCAATTGCCCCTGCCCCAATTGCCCCTGTATCCATGAAGACCAAAATACACAGGATTCCCACCTTTGCGAGAATGACGACATTTGGGCTAGGGGTCTAAACGGTTACGTTCTAACTGTAGCACTTCTACAACTAGTTTTGGCAAAAACCCATTCACTGGGGTGTGATTTAAAGTGATGTGAATAAATTGGGGGTCCGAGTCGAATACTTTTTACTTGATCAAATTTCAACATAATTCGACTCCGACCCCAATTATTTATGCTGCCAACGGCAATGGCAACTGAAAGCGTCCAAGTGCAGCACCTGTGACGGTAATGTCTTCGTCCAGAGCCTCCCAGCGCATGGCAGTCCCACCATGGTGCAAAGTGACTTGTGCCAATTGCTCATCGGTTGCCCGGGCCAAACGATTGAATCTTGCAGCGGGAAACCCTATTTGATGACCGTCAGTCAGCTCCATAAAAATAATGCGGTTAGCCACCCAAGCGCGTGTCGCTACAAACTCGATCTCATTCGGATTGAAAATCATCGTATTTCTCCAATCAAAATGCTTGGTGTTCATAAACCAAACGTTCAACTTTGCGACTATCAAATGGCACTCATGCTTTGCAGGAGCGATGGGGCCATGTATCCAACAAACCACATCGCGCCCTGCCGTCTATTACCCCGTTAATTGATTGTGACTGGCATTTCGCAGGCTACACCCAGGGTTCCATAACCCCCAAAGGGTTGAATGGTCGGGCTATATGCCCAGCGATAAGTACCGGTGCCGCCATATTTTTGACAATGTGTATCCAGGGATTCAGGTGGTGCGTAGGGGAAATCCTTAGTGGCTGCCCGACAGTTACCATTTGAAATTTGCACGGCAACCAGATTATTGCCCGAATACATGCCAAGAGTTTTGTAATACCCGCCGCAGTCTGTCCGGTTATTGACCTCTTCGAGAACTTTTGTCTGCACGTTATCGCCATACGAGGCGCAATGGCCTTCATTAGCCGATCCGGCACGGGTTGTCCATTGACCATAGCCACAGTAAGCGTCTGGTGTCGCGATCTTTGACATGTTCGCCAAAACTACGCGAAAACCATGACTGCTACGGTAGCCCGGAGTTATAACGTTACGTTTGGTTGAACGATCTTCCGCTGGTCCGTAATACCATGAACCGCCACGAATCACCCATGGTGAAGATGATGCACTTGCAGTCACCCAAGCACTGCCATCGTTTGGTGCATCGTTGTAATTGTTA
>CAIXMC010000343.1 GCA_903920405.1 uncultured beta proteobacterium | reverse complement strand
CGAGAACAAGGCGCTGGACTTTTCCAAAAATCGTGCCGAGGGCGACGATATTCTGGGCGATGCGTATGAGTACCTGATGCGCCACTTTGCGACCGAATCGGGCAAAAGCAAAGGCCAGTTTTACACCCCCGCAGAGGTCAGTCGCATCATGGCCAAAATTGTGGGCATTCACAGTGCGGGCACCAGCAACGACACCACCGTGTATGACCCCACCTGTGGATCAGGTTCACTGTTGCTGAAAGTAGGCGATGAAGCCCACCAGAAGGTCACGCTCTACGGTCAGGAAAAAGATGCCGCCACGGCAGGGCTGGCGCGCATGAACATGATTTTGCACAACACCCCCACAGCCCTCGTCAAACAGGGCAACACACTGGCCAACCCCCTGTTCAAAACCAACGATGGCCAACTCAAGACCTTTGACTATGTGGTCGCCAATCCGCCATTCAGCGACAAGCGCTGGAGCACGGGCATCAATCCAGACAGCGACCCCTTTCACCGGTTCACGACGTATGGCACGCCGCCCGACAAGCAGGGCGACTATGCTTATCTGCTGCACATTGTTCGCTCGCTCAAAAGCACCGGCAAAGGGGCGTGCATCCTGCCGCACGGCGTGCTGTTTCGGGGCAATGCCGAGGGCATCATCCGAGAGAACCTGATCAAAAAAGGCTTTATCCTGGGCATCATCGGCCTGCCCGCCAACCTGTTTTTTGGCACAGGCATACCCGCTTGCATCATCGCAATCGACAAGGAAAACGCCCACAGCCGCAAAGGCATTTTCATGATCGATGCCAGCAGTGGCTTCATGAAGGACGGCAATAAAAACCGCCTGCGCGATCGTGACATCCACAAAATTGTTGATGTCTTTAACCAGCGTCTTGAAATTCCCCAGTATTCCCGCACGGTTGCTTTGGACGAGATTGCAAAAAACGACTACAACCTGAACCTGCCACGCTACATTGACAGCCAGCAAGCCGAAGACCTGCAAGACCTGTCAGCCCACCTGAGTGGTGGCATACCGCAGCGCGATGTTGATGCCCTGCACAGTTACTGGGACGTTTGCCCGCAGTTGAAAAGCACCCTGTTCGCGCCCGGTCGCCCTGGTTATCTGAATCTGGCCGTGTCACCAGATGCCATTAAATCAACCATTTACAGTCACCCCGAATTTGTGGCGTTCATGGACAAGATGAAATCGCTGTATGCCCAGTGGCAGCAACGCAGTGCCGCCACGCTCAAGGCATTGCAAATCGGGTGTCACCCCAAAGCCATTATTCATGACCTGTCCAATGACCTGCTCAGCCACTACGCTGGTGTGCCATTGATGGACGCTTATGGCGTCTATCAGCATCTAATGGACTACTGGGCAAGCACGATGCAGGATGATTGTTATCTGATAGCCAGCGACGGCTGGAAGGCGCCCGTCACCAGCGTGCTGGTGCAAAACGCGAAAGGCAAAGCCGTGGATAAGGGCTGGACTTGCGAGCTGATTCCCAAGGCACTGGTGGTCAAACGCTATTTCGCCTCTGCCCAAAAAACCATGGACGAACTTCAAACCCAACTCGATGCCGTGACCGCCCAAATGACCGAACTGGAAGAAGAACATGGCGGTGAGGATGGCCTGTTTTCTGAACTGGACAAAGTGAACAAGGCACAGGTCAGTGCCCGACTCAAAGACATTAAAAACGTTCAAGGCGACAAGGATGCCAAAGACGAAATTCAAGCGCTATCAAAGTGGCTCAAGCTGTGTGGCGAAGAAACAGACCTGAAAAAAATGCTCAAAGAGGCAGAGACCGCGTTGGATGCCTTGGTGTACGACCGATACACACGCCTGACCGAAGCAGACATCAAAACCCTGGTGGTCGATGACAAATGGCTCTGCGCCATTGGTTTAGCCGTGCATGGCGAAATGAATCGCATCAGCCAGGCACTGACCCAGCGCGTCAAAGTCTTGACCGAGCGCTACGCCACGCCCCTGCCACAGTTGGCAGATGAGCTTGACACACTTGCCAGCCGCGTTGATGAGCATTTGAAAACCATGGGACTGGTGTGGAAAACATCCGTTTGATTGCTATCATCATAATAGCTACTAACGCTTGATAAACAAGGGCTGGAGGCTGTTTTCTTCTACAAATTGTCTGATGGTATCCATCACCTGCCAATGCTCTTATTAAAGAAAACCAACACAATGTTGAATAGCGAAAAGTCTTATTCAAGATTCGCACAGGGCACTTGCTTTCAGCAACGCGCTGCGTTGTGCAGCCGTGAAAAATATGACGGTGTTCTTGCCAAATTGGCCGACACACCCCCCGCGCTTGGGGATGTTCGCCTGTGAACCGTGCGGTGGGCTGCGCGAAGGCACGATGGATGACATCAACGCAGTGAGTAATCTATTACACATGAAAGGTGATGACTATGGAATATGCCGACATGATTGCCAACGAGGTACGAACCTTGCCCGAGAAAAAACAGTGTGAGATTTTGAACTTGATTGCTTCATTGAAAGCCAGGCAGTTGCCGGATGTACCTGTTCAAACCTGCAAAACTGCCGAGGAGATTGAGTCATTTTTTCGCAGTTTTCATGTGGATGTCAGCGGCTATCACTTTGATCGTTGGGATGCCAATGCCAGGTAAAGTGTTTATCGACAGTAACGTCGTCATTTATTCGGTTGGACAAGCGTCCACCAAAGCGCAGATCGCTGCTCCATTGTTTGTTGGGACACCATCCATTTCAACGCAGGTCATTTCAGAAACAGCCAATGTGGCATCACGCAGACTTGGACTGTCGGTTTCTGAAGTGCGACGGCTCGTGGTTTGGCTTGAGGCGATGTGTACGGTAGAAATCATTACTTTGGAAACGATCCATTTAGCCTTGGATATTCGTGAACGGTATGGCTTTTCGTGGTACGACGGACTGATAGTGGCCACAGCACTTATGGCAGATTGCGATCATCTTTACTCCGAAGACATGCAGCATGGACAAGTGATTCTTGGACGCTTAATGATTGTGAACCCTTTTGTGAGATGAAAAAGCTGGCTTCGGTTGGCGCTGATGGAGACTATGATAATGATAGCTACAAACGCAGACGGGACGTGCGTTAGAGGCTATTTTTGCCTACTAAATTTGTGCCTGTTTTGGGCGTGTAATGGGGTGGCGGTTGGCAAACGTTTGGGAGAAGTGGCATGAATACGGCGGTGCGGGCGGGATATAAACTGACTGAGGTGGGGGTTATTCCGGAGGATTGGGATATTTCGCCGATTGGTGATATTTTCACTGTGACAGCAGGGGGTGATTTTGATAGTTGTTGTTCGTCTTTAGTTCAAGACGAACGCTTTCTTTGTCCCATTTATTCAATCGCCCTTAGTTCGCAGGGTCTTTACGGGTACTGCGAATATGCGGAACATGCAGCCAACTCCATCACAGTAACAGCCCGAGGACTTGTCGGTTCTGCCAGTTTCAGAAACCATAAATATACAGCAATAGGGCGCGTCCTTGTTTTACGTCCACATGAAGAAAGTGATGGTCGATTTTTTGCCGAGTTCATTAACGAGCGAATTGCTTTTGCGGTAGAAAGCACAGGAGTGCCGCAACTGACTGCCCCTCAAATATCCAGTTACAAATTACTTGTTCCACCCCTCCCCGAACAACGCGCCATCGCCACCGCGCTATCGGATGTAGATGCCCTGCTAATCAAACTCGATCAGCTTATTGCCAAAAAGCGAGACATCAAACAGGCCGCCATGCAGCAACTTTTGACCGGCCAGACCCGACTGCCTGGGTTTAGCGGGGCTTGGGAAGTGAAGCGGTTGGGGGATGTGGCAGCAATTGATCCAGAGAATTTGGACAGCAATACCGCCGCTAACTATGAATTCAACTATATTTCACTTGAAGATATTGATCATGGAATTCTTTGTGGTTTCTCAGAAGAGGTATTTTTCTCAGCGCCTTCTCGCGCACGAAGAAAACTAAGAAATGGCGATATTCTTATTTCTACTGTACGTCCAAGCCTGCAATCTCATCTTCATTTCAAGATTAACGCGCCGAACTGGGTTTGTTCGACTGGTTTTGCAGTGGTGCGCTGTCGAACCGGCGTCAGCGAGTCCGTATATGTTTTTCAACATCTTTTTGCTGAAAGCGTTTCTCGTCAAATCGAAACATTATTGACAGGGTCAAATTACCCTGCAATTAACAGCGGTGACGTTCGTGCGTTAGAAATACCAATTCCATCCATCCCCGAACAATCCGCCATCGCCACCATCTTGTCCGATATGGACACCGAACTCGCAGCCCTTCAAACTCGCCGAGATAAAACCCAAGCGCTTAAGCAAGGCATGATGCAGGAATTGCTGACCGGAAACATTCGTCTGCCATGAAAGAAACCCAAAACATCGAATGGAAGCTGTCATGGCGCGATGAATACCTGAAGTGGATTTGTGGTTTTGCCAATGCCGAAGGTGGCACGTTGGTCATTGGTAAAAACGACAAGGGCGAGCTGGTGGGTGTGGCCAACGCCAAACGACTGCTTGAAGAGATTCCCAACAAGGTGCGCGATATTTTGGGTGTGGTGGTTGCCGTGAACCTGCATACCCAGGACGGACGTGACTGGCTGGAAATTCTGGTCCATGCCTACCCCAGCCCCATCAGTTACCGAGGTGAATACCACCTGCGCAGCGGCAGCACCAAACAGGAACTCAAGGGGGCGGCGCTGGATCGGTTGCGCAAACTTGGCCGACATTGGGACGGCGTGCCGGTGCCGCACGTCACGATGCAAGACCTGGAACCCCGGTCATTGGCAGCGTTCAGAAAAATGGCCATAAGAGTGGTCGTTTGAGCGCCGAGTCTTTGACCGAAAGCGATGCGGTACTGATTGAAAAATTGCACCTGACCGAGGGACACTACCTCAAGCGCGCGGCGACCCTGCTTTTTCATTCTGACCCCGAAAAGTTCACGACCGGTGCCTGTATCAAAATGGGTTTTTTTCGCACCGATTCTGATTTGCTCTACCACGACGTGATTG
>CAIXMC010000342.1 GCA_903920405.1 uncultured beta proteobacterium | reverse complement strand
TGTTTTTCTTCGGCCTGCTTGCGATCGGTAATGTCAAGGAAGACCACAATGCCGGCGGTGACCTGACCGTTGGCATTGGTGATGGGTGCCGCATTGGCCCACACCACGCGGTCGTCTCCTTCTTTGCGGCGGATGATGAACTCTCGACTGCACTTTTTGCCAAATAAAATCGCGTGTGCCAGTGGCACTTCATCGTTTTGCAACGGCTGACCATCAAGACCCAGAATTTGCCAACTTGACACGTACTGATCTATGCCAACACCATTGACAATATCCTGACGGGAGCCACCACGGATCAGCAGTGCGGCATCATTGACGTATCGCAGCAAGCCGCTGGGCGCTTCAGCAATGGCGATACCGGCTTCGCTACAGTCCATGGCCGCCTCCAGGAATGTCCGAGTCTCCTGCAAAGTGCCTTCAACTTGCTTGCGTTCACTGATATCTGTGATAAAACCACACCACAACAGCGCACCATTCTCTTCACGCTGCGGTACTGCATTGATGACTAGGAAAATCTCTGGCGCACCGGAAAACTTCAGCCGGTACCCATGCAGCCATGGTGTCATGGTATTGGCTGAAATGGCGAGCGATGCCAAAAATTGTGGTAAATCATCCGGGTGTACAGGCGCAAACAATGGCGTTGCGTCCTCGCGAACTTCATCTGGGCTGACGCGGTAGATATCTTTGAGCGTCACGCTGACATAGGGAACGCAGAAACTGCCATCGCTACGCCTCTGCAACTGAATGGTGACAATACCAGGCACACGGCTGGTCATTTTCTGTAATCGGTCAAGCGCTTGTTTCAGTGCGTCTTCCGACTTGATCTGTTCGGTAATATCGCGGCTGATGCCAAACAAGCCCACAACCTTGCCTTGAGAATCCAGCAATGGCCACTTGCTGGTGCTGACCCAGCCAGGATTTTTGAAAACATCATAGTAAGGATCAACCTGACGCAAGAGCGGTTTGCCGTCACGAAAGATGGGCATTTCTTCCTTGATGTAAATCTGTGCAGTATCTTGTGGGAAGACCTCTGAATCCTGCTTGCCGATCATGTCGTGCCAACTGGCATGACCCGTGATGTCGGCCAAGGTTTGGCTACAAAAACAAAAGCGTGAGTTTTCGTCCTTGAAGTAGATGAAGTCGGTGGTATTTTCCAGAAAGGTGACAAAATTACGGTTCAATACGCTGAGTTTTTCTTCCGATTGCTTGTGCGCGTCAAGCTCTAATTTAAGCTCTTCATAAGATGCCTGTAGCTTGTCTGTCATGTCGTTGAAATAGTTGGCCAGTTCTGAAAATTCATCCGCGGCATCGATTCTTTTGATTTTGTAACCCAGGTCGCCATGGGTCACTGCAAGTGCGCCATGATGCAGCGGCAGAAGACCCTGTTGGATCAAACGGCTGATTTGATGCACGGTCAGCAAAATAACCAGTGCCAGCAAGATGGCAAACACGCCAACATAAACGGCCAGCTTGCGGTAAGTTTGCTCAACATGCTGCTCGCTGGTGTGATGCAATTCGTCCGCCATAACCCGAAAAGCAGAAGCCCTGAGCAGCAGTTGGCTGGCAAGCCGTTGGTGAAGTTCTTCAAAAAAACGGGATTTGCCCAGGCTCGTTTGTTGGGCGTGGATGTTGCTGACAATGCGCTGAAAAATTTCCCGGCGTTCACCGGCATTGATGAGCATGTTTTGCAGCAATCGCAAAACAGGTTCACCCCGAAATTGCGCCACGGCCACATTCAGCAGACTGTCGGTTGCTTCTTTGGTTTTTTCCCACTGCACACGCAACAAGTCTTCCCGATAGAGAAGGTACTGGTTTCGGATGAATTCGTTTTCAAAGAAAGCATCCTTGATTTTGAGGACAATCACAACGTCACTTTTTGCGATCTCAAAGTTGTTGTAGGCCCCGATCAGGAACGGTATCAACAACGCCAGCGTTGCCAACGTCAGGACAGAAATGATCTTCAGTCGGGTGGTGATGCGCATGATCGGTGACTCACAACTTACCTGAGTGCTTTGACTGCCTCGGGTTTGACCGACTTGAGGCTGTCTCGATAAATGAAGTTTTCGTAATCGGGC
>CAIXMC010000341.1 GCA_903920405.1 uncultured beta proteobacterium | reverse complement strand
GGCAGTGGATGGATACAGATAAGGAGATGAGTTAGGCGAATTTATATTACTATCAAAAAAATAGCTAACTATGCAAGCAGGACGGGCGCTAGAGGCCGATTTGTTATACAAAAAACTCACTCAAGTTCGCGCACCCGGCTCCCCATTGAGGGCGGCTCTGTCCCCCCTTAAGTTGGAAGCCACCAGATTGTCCACGGCCACTTTAGAATCACATCCTTTGTAACTTTTCAATACCAAACACTATGCCTATTTATGCCTACAAATGTGAATCTTGCGGAATGACCAAAGACGTGTTGCAAAAAATGACCGACACGCCCTTGACTGACTGCCCCAAGTGCGGTGCAGTCAGTTTCAGAAAACAGCTTACCGCGGCCGGATTTCAATTAAAAGGCATGGGTTGGTATGCCACCGACTTCAAAGGTGGTTGTGCCGCTACCGCCGATGGCGATGCCCCTCCATGCAGCCCAGCGACTGACAAAGCGGCCCCCAACGCCGATGCAAAGCCAGCAGCGCCCGATTGTTGTGCTGATTGTTGTTGCCATTGACAGCCCTTGATCACCACAAGGAATTATTGTGCCTATCAAAAAATATTTACTGACTGGCTTGCTGGTATGGTTGCCTATGGTCGTCACTATCTGGGTTTTGCTGTGGCTGGTCGGGATGCTGGATGCCATTTTTGGTGGTTTATTGACAGTCTTGCAGGCCATGGTCTCATCTGCCGCTGCTTTGGTTTTGGAGCGGTGGCGTCACATTCCAGGCCTGGGTGTTGTCCTTGTATTTACTGGCTTGCTGATCACCGGGGCGCTGGTATCCAACGTGGCAGGACGCTGGTGGCTGACACAGTGGGACAGATTATTTACCCACATTCCAGTTTTCAGAACCATTTATAACAGTGTCAAAAAAGTCTCTGACACTCTGTTTTCAGGCAATAGCAACGCGTTTCGTACCGCCTTGCTGGTGCAATACCCGCGCGCCGGTGTCTGGACTGTGGCATTTCAGACTGGAATACCTTCTCAGGAAGTAACAGGTCATCTTGGCGAAGGGATGATCAGTGTGTATGTTCCCACCACGCCCAACCCTACGAGCGGTTTTTTTCTGATGCTGCCACGCAGTGAAGTGATTGAACTTCAGATGAGCGTTGATGAAGCACTGACCTATGTGATATCAATGGGGTCTGTGGCCCCAACGTTCTCTACGGGCTTTTTTAAAAAATAATTTTTGACAACCTTCGCTGCTCTGATGTAGCGGCTATAGAAAGCGATTGATATGGTTATGCGTTCCCATTATTGTGGTTTGGTTACCGAAGCCCTGGTAGGCCAAAGGGTCACTTTGTGCGGCTGGGTCAATCGGCGACGAGACCACGGCGGTGTGATTTTTATTGATGTTCGTGACCGCGAGGGTTATGTGCAAATTGTGTGTGATCCCGATCGCGCTGAGACTTTCCAGATAGCCGGTCACCTGCGTCACGAGTTTTGTGTTCAGGTCGCAGGCTTGGTGCGAGTACGCCCAGAGGGAACGGTCAATGACCATCTGAAAAGCGGCAACATTGAAGTGCTGTGTTATGAACTGACAGTGCTCAACCCCTCGGTCACACCGCCCTTTCAGATGGACGAAGACAATCTGTCTGAAACCACCCGTCTGACGCATCGCGTGCTTGATCTGCGCCGCCCTTACATGCAAAACAATTTGATGCTGCGCTACCGCGTCACGACGGAAGTGCGCAAGTACCTAGATGCACATGGTTTTGTAGATATTGAAACTCCCATGCTCACCAAGAGCACACCTGAGGGCGCACGCGATTATTTGGTGCCCAGTCGTATCCATGACGGACACTTTTTTGCCCTGCCACAAAGCCCGCAATTGTTCAAGCAACTGTTGATGGTGGCCGGTTTTGACCGCTATTACCAAATCACCAAGTGTTTTCGTGATGAAGACTTGCGTGCTGATCGTCAGCCTGAATTTACCCAGATTGATATTGAAACTTCCTTCATGGAAGAACAGGAAATTCGTGACCTCTCGCAAGGCATGATCAAAATCATTTTTCAAAATGCCCTGGGTGTAGATTTGGGCGATTTTCCGGTCATGACTTACCAGGATGCACAGCGTCGCTACGGTTCTGACAAGCCTGACCTGCGCGTAACTCTTGAATTGACCGAATTGACCGATGTTATGGGCGATGTCGATTTCAAGGTGTTTTCAAGTGCGGCAAAAATGCAAGGCGGTCGTGTTGTCGCCCTGTGCGTTCCAGGGGGTGCTCGTGAAGGAATGGGCTTATCACGCGGTGAAATTGACAGCTATGGCGACTTTGTCAAAATTTACGGAGCCAAGGGTTTGGCCTGGATCAAGGTCAATGATCTGTCGCAAGGTGTCCATGAAGACAAATCCCTTCGTTGGGCGGGTTTGCAAAGCCCCATTGTCAAAAACCTTCACGACCGCGCCATTTCTGAGCTTCTGAAGCGCACAGGTGCAAAAAATGGTGACCTTATTTTCTTTGGTGCCGACAAGGAAAAAATCGTGAACGATGCCATGGGTGCGCTGCGCATGAAAATTGGTCACAGTACTTATGGCAAAGAAAACGGCCTGTTTGAAGACCGTTGGGCACCGATGTGGGTCGTTGATTTCCCCATGTTTGAGTATGACGAAGAATCGAAACGTTGGATGGCGGTGCATCACCCTTTCACCGCCCCCAAAGATGGTCACGAAGACTGGATGGTCACTGACCCTGGCAAGTGCATTTCCAAGGGTTACGACATGGTGCTTAACGGCTGGGAAATGGGCGGGGGGTCGGTGCGTATCCACCGCGCTGATGTTCAGAAAAAAGTGTTTGATGCCCTGAAAATTACACCCGAAGAAGCACAACAGAAGTTTGGCTTTTTGCTGGATGCCTTGCAATACGGTGCACCACCGCACGGCGGCTTGGCCTTTGGGCTGGATCGTATCGTGACGCTGATGACCGGTGCTGACTCCATCCGCGATGTGATTGCCTTCCCCAAAACCCAGCGCGCCCAGTGTCTGCTCACGCAAGCCCCTTCTTTAGTGGATGAAAAGCAATTGCGCGAGTTGCATATTCGTTTGCGTCATGTGGAGTCAACAACCATGAGCACTCAAGAAAAAAATTCTTGACAAGCTGCCATTTTCCAGTGGCATACGCCCCCATGAATGCAGATCAATGTCCTTATTCTTACGCAAAATCATGCAATGGACACTGCATTCAGACTTCTTGATCCCGTAGAACAGTCGATGGGGACGTAGGCGGGCTGTTTTGACTCACGGTAATTCCTGTGTCGTCTTTCGACCCAGGAAGATGGTAAACACGGGTGGTTGGCAGGGGAGGAAGGATTCGAACCTTCGCATGCTGGAATCAAAATCCAGTGCCTTAACCAGCTTGGCGACTCCCCTACATCGGTCAGTCATGCAAGATGACCAACCCAAAAAACATTGTCTCTACTCAAACGCACCAGCCTTGCAGAGGATGCACTGCGAGACTGTGACAAACACGCATATGAAAATGGCGCGGCGCTTGAGGGATGCTTGCATCTTGCGAAACATGCGCAAAAACTGCGCTTCCAGAACCCGTCATTTTAGCCGTGAAACCTAAGTGTTGCAACCAGTCAATGGCGATTTTTACGTCTTGACACAAGAGCTGGGACACATGTTGTAGCGCGTTATCGCCAAAGTTGAATGGACTAACCAAGAAGTCCGAAAGTTTAGCTGATTCGCTGTTTCGTTTGAGATCAGGGTGAGAAAAAATTTGCGCAGTATCGATGCCCACAGAAGGTTTCAGCACAATAAATTGCCCTACGGGAATGGAAATAGGCGTTAGTTTTTCACCAATTCCAGTTACCCAGGCGTTGTGACCTCCCAGAAAAAAAGGCACATCCGCTCCCAAAGTTAATCCGATGGATGTCAGTTGTTTCAAGGGTAAATCCAGTGCCCAAAGACGATTGAGTGCGAGCAATGTAGAGGCAGCATCTGATGAACCACCTCCCATGCCCGCCTGGGTGGGAATGCGTTTTTCAACGCTGATATGAACACCCTGCGTGCAACCTGTATGCTGTACAAGCGCATGGGCAGCACGAACAATCAGGTCATTGGCAGGCAGTAAGACACTCAGGTCTTCGCGGCTGATGCCACCCTTGGGTCGCAGTTCAAAATGCAAGGTGTCATACCAGTCCATCAGCATAAAAGCAGATTCAAGCAGATGGTAGCCATCCGAACGCCTGCCCACAATGTGCAAAAAGAGATTGAGTTTTGCTGGCGCAGGCACATCAAACAAAGTTTTCATGGGGTTGGGGTATTCAGTTGGACGACTCGCGATCCAGCATGATACGCAGCTCAACTGCGGGTTCGGGTGATACGCGGTTGGCCAGGATTTTGCCATTTGCATACTGTGACAAATCGACCAGCCACCCTGAAGTTGGCACAGATGTACCTTTCAGCCAAGCAAACAACGCAAGCATAGGCACGTCAGCTCCCACCACGCTGATCATCAAATTTTGTAACGTGTCGAAGTGACGGGTATTGCCTGGGGTATGCAAGGTGGCTTGATGTTCATTCCAGTTCAGGCTTGCCAAAGTGATCCCCAGCGGGGTGAAGAAGAGCAGTTGTCCCCGCGCCGGATTGCCCTTTAAATCGAATGTTGAAGCAAAGGATTGTTGCTGCTCCGCCCCTTGCACCACATCATGGATGCGCACCGCCATGCGACCGTGCCAACCAGGAATTTCAGTGCCTTTTTGGCCGCCAAGCCTTATGGGATAAGCACAACCCGCTATAACTAAAATAGCTAATAAAGATAGGTTCCACCATAAGTTTCGCATTTAGCTTGTCAGATTTGGGCGCACTGCGTTGTTACAAATACTACGTGTTGGTGGCTTTGTCAGGGGCTTGGGTGTGGCGAATAAATACTTGCGCAGCCCATATGCCTATCTCGTACAACAAGCACATGGGAATGGCCAGTGCCAATTGCGATATGACATCGGGTGGGGTCACGATGGCTGCAATGATGAAAGCCAGCACCACAAAATAGCCACGAAATTCCTTGAGTTTGGCAATGCTGAAAATGTCCATGCGCGCCAGAACCATCACCACTACCGGCACTTCAAACGCCATGCCAAAAGCTAAAAACATCGACAGCACGAAGTCCAAATAGGCCTCAATGTCGGGCGTTGCTGTGATGCTTGCGGGTGCAAAGCTTTGGATAAATGCAAACACACGACCAAACACAAAAAAATAGCAAAACGCCACACCCATCAAAAACAGAACAGTGCTAGACACCACCAAGGGCAGCACCAATTTTTTTTCATGAGCATACAAGCCTGGTGCCACAAACGCCCACGCCTGGTAAAGCACCACCGGCAAAGCCAACATGAAAGCTGCCACCAACAAAACTTTCATCGGCACCATAAAGGGTGAAATCACCGACGTAGCAATCAGAGTTGAACCCCGGGGCAAGTGCGCCACAAGGGGAGCGGCCATCAGCTCGTAAAGGGCAGCAGGGCCAGGATAAATGCCCAACATCAGTGTGACGACCAGAATTGCAAATCCTGCTTTGATCAACCGATTGCGCAACTCAATCAAGTGAGCAACGAACGGCTGCTCTTTGTCGATGAAGGGGGCGGTCATCCGTTGAACTTGTCAGAACGAAGGCGCGCCTTGCGCGCAGCGCCAGACAAAACCTTGGTGCGCATGGCCGTGGGGGCTTTGTAGCTTGCAACACCTTGTTTGAGATTCCAGTTTTTTTTAGGATGACGAAACGAAGGCAGGGGAGGGCGGTCATTCGCAGTGTGGTCAGAATTTGCCCATGATTTTTCAAATTCAGAAGTGTGGGTACGAATGGATTGCTCCATCGTGTGGGCAGCCGCCTCAACAGTTTCCTTCATTTTGTTCAGTTCATCCATATGGATGGAGCGATGAACTTCGTCTTTCATGTCTCTGATATAGCGCTGCGCCCTGCCCATAAGGGTACCCACTGTGCGCGCCACACGCGGCAATTTTTCAGGGCCAATGACCATCAGCGCCACCACGCCAATCATCGCCAGCTTGGAAATACCCAGATCAATCATTAAACTTTTGTCCGAGCTTGCACATCAATGGTGTTTTTTTCATCAACAGGTGCGGCGGTTGCAATCTGTGAAGTGGGCACTTGGGCTTCGGAGGGTGTGCTGCCATCTTTCATGCCTTCCTTGAACCCTTTGACAGCTTCTCCGAGGTCGCTTCCCATGTTTTTAAGTTTTTTGGTGCCAAACACCATCATGACAATCAGTAAAACAATCAGCCAATGCCATATAGAAAATGAACCCATGACAACTCCTTGAATCAATCAACCGCGCTTCCAGGGACGCGGGCCGCCCATGATGTGCATATGCAAATGATGAACTTCTTGCGCACCGTGCGCGCCGGTATTGCAAACCATTCTAAAGCCGCCAGCAGGGTAAGGTTGGCAACCCTCTTGCAGCGCCAATTTTGGAATGAGCATCATCATGCGCCCCATGAAGTCGGCATGGTCGTTTGTGAGCTGCGCCATGGAGGGAATGTGGCGTTTGGGGATGATTAAAAAATGCACAGGTGCAGTCGGATGAATGTCATGAAAGGCATAGAACTCGTCATCCTGATACACCTGTTTGGAGGGAATTTTGCCTGTGACAATTTTGCAAAACAGGCAATCGGGGTCGTTTTGAACCGTGTGTTCAATCATTTGCAATCTCCATGGGAAGTCCTTTGTTCATGCGCATGAATCCGGTCACGATGCGGTATAAAAACCACACCGAAATGCAGATCCAGGCCAGCCAGCCAGGGAATAAAAATAAAAACCACAAGGGTGCAGTCACCAAATAAAGCACCGCAGCGATGACCACAGTGCGAATGCGCCACTGAAAATGTGATTGATGCCAAGTGCCACAAGCACTGTCTTTTTTGACCATATCCAGCACCAGTGCAGCAATCAGCAGCATGGGGCCAAACTGTCCACCCGGTATCAGAGCGCTCACAGCTACTATCAAATGAAGCACGTAGCTGATGGTGCCTACGGTGTTCAGGGTATTGAGTTTGGCAAGATCAACAGTATCGACAGCATAGGGGTTGTCAGGTCGATTGAAATCGTATGTCATCAAGAATCTCCGGTGGGTTCATGGTCACGCAACATCATTTTGCGCATGGCTTTTTCTTCCAGCCCGCTTGTGCCTGATCGCCTATCCAGTTCAGCCACCACATCGGCAGGGGACAGCCCATAGTGTGCCAGTGCAATCATGCAATGAAACCACAAATCAGCCATTTCACAAACTATTTTTACCTTGTCACCGCCGTGATCTGCATCTTTGGCAGCCATGACAACCTCAGTGGCTTCTTCGCCAATTTTTTTCAGAAAAGCATCAGACCCCTTGTGCAGCAGACGTGCCACATAGCTGGTCTGTGCATTACCACCTTGGGAGGGCAGACGGCTTTCAATGATGGCGGCAAGTGTGGTTAGGGAATCGGTGGGTTGCATTGGTTGCTCAATCAATTTCATTTGAAATTACAAACTATCGTAGAAAGTATGAATTTTTTCAGCCATTAAAGTACGTCGGTAGGTAAGGAATTTTTCAAAATCTGCTACACCCATGTCCATGGTTTCTACGGGTACACAGTTCGTTTTGAGATTATGCGTTAATATATTCATTTCGGTGATTGAACCGTATTTTACGGGGCCACCATGACATTGCAATTTTATTTCTGAAAAATAGACACAGGGTGTTTTATTACCAATTTTAATATTGACTTCCTGCTGCGTATAGGCTAGATTAGAGATTTGGTTGTATTGACTTCTGGTAAGACCAGATTTTTTAAGTAAGTCACGAGGAAAAATATGGTGAATATCCCCAACATGACTCACCAGTTCACGCACGGTAACATCTTTTGATAATAATCCGTTTTCATTAGCGCGTACTTGTGCTGCCACAAATATCCAGAAAAACGAACTGGTTGTTCCAGAAGTTTCTAATTGCTGTTGAAGGCCTATCTCCCAAAAGACCTGTGAAAGCTCTGCTTGTTCAATCTGATGAAGAAGTTCAGAAAAATCACTAACTCCAATCTGGCGCACATCCTTGTCAAACTGGGTTTCTGACGATCCAGAATAACGACCAGTTAGCAGCGACATCACAAACCATCGTCTTACTGATGATTCAATAAAACTGTTTGAGATACCTTGAGAGCGAAGTCTCAAATAAACAATATAGGCAAAATTCAAAGCACCGCGCGACCGAATCATGGAGCTTGAAATAAAACCAGCTGACTTGATAATCATAATAAAGGTATTAAAGTTTGCCTTATTTATAAATTCGAGAACGCCTTTATTTAACTTGGAAAATGATGCCTCTGCTATAGCTTCTTCAAAATTTTTGTTTTCAAAATTACGCCCAGACAATAAACTGACTAGATCGGCCAGCTTACCACGTCCGAACTCGCTTGTAAATGCAACCCTTAATAAATCATTATAACTTGGGTCATATAAGTCATCATTCTCATTGGCCAACCATGCCATTTTTTGAAAATAAGACGTAGCTGCAAAATCGCTATCGTTATCTTTGATGGCGTTCAAGAACTCTGGTGAACGTGATAAATGGCAAAAATAGTCAATACATTTTCTGATTTGCTGACCACCGTACAGTTGATCAGCAGCAATTTTTGACATTGCAAAATCAGCTTGAGACAGTACTGTACCTTTGGAATTAATACGAATAAAAATTTCAGTGACAGTTTCTATATCTAAGTCATGCGATAATTCAATGAGACCGATTTGTTTTTTTGCAATATCAGTCAAATTTCGCAGACTTTCTTTGACTTTCGCTTTATTTGCTTGAAGATTTTCAGTCAGGTATTTTTCAACAGCGTCAAATAAATCAATCTCTCCGCTAACAAGGGACGCTATATCTGCAATCCAGGCAGTGTCTTTGGCGATAGCCGGATTACTGACTTCAAAACGTTCATCTATCGGTTGAAACGCAATCGATACGCGAACTTTGCGATATTCTTTGTTAATCACATGCTGCCCCAGAATGGCTGCTGTGAGTGCAGTAATGCGTTGCTGACCATCAATCAAAATCATTTTTCCAGCAGCCGTCATGCCATCTTTTAACTTGACATCGGGGTTTCTCCAAGCAATCAAATAACCGACAGGGTAGCCTTGATAAAGAGAATCCAGTAAATCACGAACCTGAGTAGCATCCCAAACGAAAGGTCGTTGAATCTCTGGAATCGCAATTTCGCCCTCCTTGACTTTGGAGAGCACACTTTCAATCAAGTACTGATTCACCGCATATTTCTGAATCTTCATGGCATTATCCTTGTCGGTTCAAATGGAGTGACTGATACATGGTTTTTGGGTCTTTCAAAACGGGGGCGCTGACTTGCCAAACACCGTCTTTCAGCATATTAAAAAAACAACTGTGCCGCCCTGTGTGGCAGGCAATGCCCGGGGTGTGGCCGGTTTGTGTGACTGTGAGCAACATAACGTCGGCATCGCAGTCCAGATGAATGTTATGCACAATTTGCACATTGCCAGACGCTTCGCCTTTGAACCAAAGTTTGTTGCGAGATCGGCTGAAATATACCGCGCGCCCTGTTTCTACGGTCAGTTGCAAGGCTTCTCGGTTCATCCAAGCCATCATCAGCACATCGCCAGAACTTTGCTCTTGCGCAATGGCGGGAATCAGGCCGTTGGCATCCCATTGGATGCTATTGAGGTAGTTCATGGTTGATATTTACTATTATTAAAGTAGCTAACTATGCAATACTGGCGTGCGTTACAGGCTAAAAAGGCTTATAAAGAACATGAACTGATTTGACGATTGTAGGTACAGCGGAGGCTAGTTCAGTGGAATGGAATTTTGTGATGCTGTCATAGATATTGATCCCGTAGCTGGTCAATCGACAATTTTCATAAAGCACGCGATTGATAAACTGAGATTCCCCGAACGCAAATGAATTTGAGTCTCACTTCGCACTCTTAGCCTTACTATCCAAACCATCCCGCATCCCCGAACGCAGGCGGATTTGAGTTGAATATCCTCAAAACCAGCTCTACAGATGATGGCTTTTTGAATCAAATT
>CAIXMC010000340.1 GCA_903920405.1 uncultured beta proteobacterium | reverse complement strand
GCGTCGTTACAAATCGCTTATGTGGCTGGGCCACACCGCACGATTTGCGCCTAGCATTGCCTCCCAACTCTGACGGCCAAATGGGGAACTTATTACTGACCACATCCTAAGTCTCGGGTGACTTCAGATTGCGCAGCATCAGAATGGACGACCACTGCTCCACCGTCACGCCCGTGGTCAGCTTGCCGCACGACAGCGTGATGGTTTTGGACTCGAACCCGCTGCCAATGGCCCTGCGTACGGGTGGCAGCGCCTCCAGCCCAATGCCTGCCGCAGCACCTGCAGCCACAATGACCTGGTAGCCCAGCCAAAAAGTGTTGTGCCGCTCGGCCAGCAAATTCGCCATCGCATGGCAGGCCGCCACATTGGGCAAAAACCAAAACGAATGCTGCAAATACGGCAGCAGGCGCACGTCGGAGTACGGAAACGGCGGACGTGTGCCCGTTTTCAGCAATTCCGCCGACTGGGCTGCATAGCCGCCGCGAATAATGTCCAGCCACTTTTGTACATCGCTCTTGTGTTTGAACTCGGCTGCAGCGCCTGCGCCCTTGGCTTCAAAAAACGCATTCAGATCAAACTCGTCAAATTCCCCACCGCTGGCAATGGCCAGCAACTCGTCTGGCATCTGGTAGGTCAGCAGGCGCATCTGCGGCAAAGCGGCATAGGGGTTGCGTTTGGCAGGGTGCGTGGCGGCAAACGCTGCTTTGGCACGCTGTTCGTCGGTGTAGGTCCAGTTGAAGATTTGCTCCTCAATGAACTCGCCCGTGGCCAGCGCCTTGAACGGCGTGCCTGATAGGTACAAATAGGCCCGGGTGGTGATGGGCAAAAAGTCAGTTTCCTGATTTGACAGCACGGTCAGGTCTTCGTTGATGCCATCCAGCTCACCCGCATATTCCAGCTTGGCCTCTTTCTTGGCCACCGTGTCGTCCTCACCCTCAAACAACTCCTTGGCCGTGTCCCGCCAGGCACCAAAGTGATATTCGTCAAATACCACCAAATCCCAATTCACCGCGTGCAGCCACTCGTTGCGCGGTTTGATATTGCCCGCCGCGTCGCGGCCCAACAGGTCTTGAAACGAGCCGAAATACACCACCGGTTTGGCACGGTCAATCTGCGTCGGGTCGCTGTTTGATGATCGCGACAGGTATTGCCAGCCGTCAAAGTCCACATGGTTTTCCAGATCGGATGCCCAAGCGTCTTCCACCGCCGGTTTGAAGGTCAGCACCAGCACGCGCTTGGTCTGGAGTTTTTTGGCCAACTGGTAGGTGGTGAAGGTCTTGCCGAAACGCATCTTGGCGTTCCACAGAAAGCGCGGGGTAGCGTTGGCATCCTCGGCCCAAATGGATTGGTAGTAAGCAAAAGTTTTGTTGACCGCGTCAAGCTGTTCGTCGCGCAGGCCAAAGGTCTCGTGGTGTGTGCCACCCAATCGCTGGCCCGTGCGCAACTCGGCCAACACGGTAGCCACATCGGCCACAGTGCAGTGCACCCATTCCAGCGTGTTGTTGTTGAATCCCTTTTTAACCAGCGAGGCCCGAACTTCGTGGTCGGTGAAGATGGAGCCGTCATCTCGTTCGGCGGCTTCATCCAGTTCGATGGTGAAGTTCTGGATGGCGGCTGTTTTGAGCTGCTCGGCCACACGCCGTTTCACATCCCGCGTGGTCTGGCCCACCTTGAGCTGGCCATGGTGTGCGGCATCGGCAATGGCGTAGGCATAGATGCGGGGGCGGGCTTCGGGCTTGGGGGGGAGGACTTCGTCGATAGTTGGTTTATTCATTGGCGCTGCCAATTCAAACTGCCATCAACACACGCGTGCTGCCGCGTTGCGAGCCGGTGGCTGGACGGATTAAAAAATCAACGTCATAACCCAAGGTGTTGAAAAATTCCAGCAGCTTTTCGGATGAAAAGTTATCCAGCCGATAGTTCAGCAGGGCGGAAACATTGGGTTGGGCCAGCCCCAGCCGCGCCCCAATGTCTGACTGTTTCAAATGCAGTGCCTTGATGCGCTCGTTCAATCGCATGGCCAAAACCAGCTTGGTCTTGAGTTCTTCGGGTTGCGCCAGCCCCAGGTCTGCAAAAACGTTGCCGCTGCTGCGCTCGAATTCTGTTCCGTCAACGTGGGTATTTGCTTGCTTTTTCATAGTGTGCCTCGTAATGCTGCTGAGCCGCCTTGAGCCTCTTGTGAACCAGTTCGACGTCTGTCCTGGCATTTTTTCTGCTGCCATTCTGCATTTTATATACAAATATATATTTGTTTATGTTGGGTCAACAACTTCCCAATGCCCAGCCTTGTCAGAACCCACGCGCTGAATGCGACCTTGCTCACGCAGTGCTTTCAGGTGGCGCTCGATGGTACGGGGGGTCTTGTTGAGCAAGTTGGCCACTTCCTTGGCAGACAGCCCGGGCTCTTGTCCCAAAAGCGCCAGAATCTGATCCGTTACACCGACATTTACACCGACATTTGCACCGACATCCACCACAGTCTGCGCCGCCACATCGATGTATTTGTAGAGCGAGTTGGCAATGGCATCCAGCATAAAGTCGATAAACGGTCGGCAATCCACCACCGCGCCCGCATGCGACTCCTGCAAGGCCCTGTAATACAGCGCTTGGTTGTGGTGCACCAGGGTCTCCATCGGCATCCAGGCAAACAAGGGATTCCACTGGGCAAGAATCAGCGTTTGCCATAGCCGCCCAATTCTGCCGTTGCCATCCCTAAACGGGTGGATGTACTCCAGCCGGTAGTGAACGGCAGAACTCGTGATGAGCGGATGCGCTTCGCAGGTTTGCCCCCAGTGCAGGAGCTGTTCTACAAGTGTGGGAACTTGCGCCGATAGTGCGCCGCGGTGCAATAGCGTGCCATCGCTGCCCACCACGGCGACGCCGCCGGAGCGGAACTGGCCCGATTCGCCAATCAACGTATCCGTCAGGTGCGCGTGCGCCCGCAGCAAGTCGTTGACCCGCCACGGAGCATAGCCAGGCATCTCGTTGTAGGCGTGCCAGGCGTTTTGCACTTCTTTGATGTCTTTGGGTGGCCCCCACACCGGCTTGCCGTTGATGACATCGGTGACCTGGCCCAGGGTGAGCTGGTTGCCTTCAATGGCGGTCGAGGCGTGAACAGAGAGGATGCGATTGAGTTTGCGCAGGTGCAGCACATCGCCCGACTGCTCCTCGCTGATCTTGACGCGCTCCAGCAAGGCGTAGATGGCACCGATTTTTTCGTGCCACTTGGGGTCTTCTGTAAAGAACTTTTCCAGTGGCTTCATGGTCATTTCCCTTTTACATCGCTGCACTGCTCGGCCACACGCCGCTTCACGTCCCGCGTGGTCTGGCCCACCTTGAGCTGGCCGTGGTGTGCGGCATCGGCAATGGCGTAGGCGTAGATGCGGGGGCGGGTTTCGGGTTTGGGGGTGAGGATTTCGTCGATTGGTTTACCCATCATTCAGCAACCTCGGTGTTGCTGTCCATTGGACGAATGACAGTTTCGATGTAGTCAATCTCATCTACCGTGAGTCCGTATTTTTTATAAAGCACTTCATCAGTCCACTGTTTATCCCACACCTGAATTGGAATCCATGAATAAGTCGATCTAAGTGCATGCTGCGTGAGCTTGCGCAACGAGACAAGATGTCTGAAAAACTTGGTTCGGAAATAGGACTCAAGGCTTCGAGCCTCGTTTTCACTTGACACCCAGAATGCAAGAAACGACTGAGTAGAAACCGATGGCGGCGGGCTTAACCACGGTTTACCGAGCACTGAGTCAGGAATCTTCTGCCCTCCATCTGAGCCCGCTTCTGGGACAAGTACTTTCCACTTGTCGATTAGGGTGACGTTCTTCGCGATCATTTGCCGTGGGATAAAACCAATGGCGCGCTTGCCACTTCGGACATAGTGAAGCGCTATATCTCCCGCTTTCATCTTGTCATGAAATCCATCGAAATTGGTTGCGATGCCGAACGGCGTGTCAGCAGTCAAGATGTTGGTAATAGGCAGCTCCCCAGCTCTCAAAACCTTGCGTAGGATACCAACAGCAATCGGATCCCGAACAAATACTTCAAACTCATCTAGTTGCCGAGACGAGGATACTTCCTCGACACCGCGAACAACAGTGACATCACACTGTCCGTTATGGTCTGCCGACCAGAGGAAGTAGCAGATACCTCCTTTAACCTCAACATTTGGAAATACTTCTTTTGAAACTGGAAAATCGACTAGCCGCGTGAGTTTGTGTGTACTGAGCATTTCCTTCCGAAACTCATCGAGGCCACGGCCTCCCGTAAGCCAACGGGAGGGGATCACCATCGATAAATACTTGGGCTCAAGCATCTTTGCTTGTTCTACGAAGAGGTGATAAATCGATGAATCACTCGTGCCACCTGCTCCCCCCTTCATTTGATATGGTGGATTCCCGATGATTACGTCGAACTGCATAGAACCTCCAAATATCTCAGCAATCCGAGTTTTAATTTCTTTAGCATGAATAAAAGCATAGGCATAGTTCTCAAGACCTGAATCGCGGTCCAAGATGACTTTAGGTGCACCACAAAACTGACACTTGTTATCACTCCATGAGTGCTCGGTTCGCTCGAACCAGATGTTGCCCGCATCACTGTCAAAACTCGTAGCAATGGAGTGCGCACCATTGGCGTACTTGGAGCAATACACGCTACGCCGCGCCAGTAGGCTGGTCATGCGCGTGATGCCAATGCCAAACACCTGCTGCTTAAGGATGTGGTTCACACGTTCTTGCAGGTCAGGTATCTGCTGCGCCAAACCCTGGGTCAAACGGCTGGTGATTTCACGCAGAAAAACGCCTGATTTGGTGAATGGGTCCAGAAACCGCACGGTCTTGTCCGACCACAAATCTGCACCATCGTGGTCTTGGCCCCAAGCCTTGGCCAGCATGTCCAACATGCGGCCGCCAGCTCGGGCGGTGTAAAGACCTCGTCGTTCGACAGGTTGGCAATGCAGGTCAATACATCGGGGTTGCGACCTCGCAACGAAAAACTGACTTGAGCATTCATGAGGTCTCCGTCGGGCTGTCGCCTGAAGCGGTGGCAGCCAGTTCGCGCATGGTCATGGGTAGGTGCGTTTTGATCGGTACGAAGATTTCGTGTTGACCCAGGTCGGCAAAGAGTGAACCCTCGGCGCTAAACGCTGACGACCCTGTGAGTACGTCAAAGCGGAAGTCGCGCCGCTGGTACTTGCCCTTGCCCAGATAGCCCCATTCAGCGAAGGTGATGGGTTGGCCGTCATGGTTGCGCATGGTCAGCGCATCGCCATGCACAAGATTTTGGGACAGCACGAACAAGGCTGCCCGGTACAGGTCATCGTTCTCATTGAGATTGAGATATCCGGCCAATACATCCAGCACGTTGGAGCGGCATTCGGCTATGTTGTCCTCCAGCAGTTCGATGCCGTAGATGCACATGATCGCTAACAGACCATAATGCTGCCGCTCAAAGTCAGACTTGCCATATTTAAGTTCCACAGCCGCGAGTTTGCGCCGCAAGATTTGGACGATGAAGTTGCCGCTGCCGCACGCAGGCTCCAGAAAGCGGGCTTCCCACTTAAGGCGGGACAGGGATGAAGTCAGTTGCATGCGCTTGTTACGGCTAATCAACCAAATGGGTGAGCTTCCCCTGCCAAGAAAACCACGTTCGCGAATCACCCGTACCCCATTGATTTTGCATTTGTCCCGCCTTAAGTGGGAAGCCTTAAAAACACAATCGTTTTTGGGGTCAAGCAGGGTGTGACTGTTTGTGGAGGGTGCTTCGGGCGGATT
>CAIXMC010000339.1 GCA_903920405.1 uncultured beta proteobacterium | reverse complement strand
TTGGTATTGAAAATTTCCCGATGTCGGCTTGTAGAGGCCCAGCATGATTTTGGCCAGCACGCTTTTGCCACAACCCGAACCGCCAACTACGGAAACAATAGCGCCATCGGCAATATCAAAGCTCACATCACGAACAGCGTGACAGATTTTTTTGCCGTGTCCAAAGGTCATTGACACATGCTTGGCGGAAAAAATCGGTGGTTTACTCGGCATAGTTGCACCTCACCTGACGGTCACCGACCATGCGGATGGTTTGTTCTTGGCGTTTGCATTCGGGGCGTGCCACTGGGCAGCGCTCGGCAAAACGGCATCCGCTGATGGGATTGGCCAGATTAGGGGGAGCGCCTTCGATGGCCACAGGTTTCTTTTGCCGTTGCCCGGCTTCGGCGCTGAGCATGGCGCCCATCAGGGCTTGGGTGTAGGGGTGACGAGGATCAAACACGATTTGTTCGGTGCTACCTTTCTCCACAATCTCGCCGGCATACATGATGGCGATGTTGTTGGCCACATGGCGCAACAGTGGCAGCTCATGGGTGATGAAAATCATGGTGGAGAAGATGTCTTTATCAAGCAAATCAAAGATCATTCTGATAACGACCTTTTGCGTGCTCACATCAAGTGCCGAAGTTGGCTCGTCGGCAATCACCATCTGGGGGTTGAGCAGGGTGGAAATGCCAATCACGGAACGCTGGCGTTCACCTGCAGTCAACTGAATGGGGAAAGAATTGAGGATGCGCTCGGTATCCATACCGAACAAATCGAACCGATCACGCAGGCGCTGGTAAATAGCCTTGTTGTTTCCTCCCACCTGTTCATGTGCGGCAATCACGTCGGCGGCGATGTCTTTCACGCGACGAGTGGGGTTCAGTGCGTTGAAAGCACCCTGGGGAATCATCGAAACTTTGCGGGACAACACATTGGAACGAATGTCTTCGGGGGTGCGGTTCATTAAGGATTCGCCATTCACGCGCACGTCGCCACTGGTAGGGTAGAGAGGCGGAATAAACAGCCCCATAAGGCCATTGACAAGTGTGGACTTGCCGCAGCCAGATTCGCCCGCGATACCCAGAATCTCACCTTTTTCCATGGTGAAAGAAACATCGGACACCGCATGAACTTTTTGTCCAAAACGAGTCAGGTAGTGCAGACTCAAATGATCAACTTCAAAAGTAGCCATCAAGATATCCTATTTACGCAGGCGGGGGTTAAACACCCCTTCCATGGACGTGTTGATCAAATACAGTGCAAACACAATCAAGGTGATGAAAATCGATGCAGGGAAGAAAGCCCACCAGACACCGTCGCCCAGCGCGCCATTGCTCTTGGCATCATTCAAAATCACCCCCAAAGACTGCGTATCCAGAGGCCCCAGACCAATCATGGAAATGGCAGCTTCAGACAGAATGCCCGACGCAATCTGCAAGATAAACACCATGAATACATACGAGAGCAAATAGGGCAGGATGTGCTTGACCAAAATAACCAGCGTGTTGTCGCCGTTCATGCGAGCCAACGAAATATGGTCGCGGCTTTTGAGGGCGGCAGACTGCGCACGCACCGCACGCGCAGACCATGTCCAGGTTGTCATGCCGATGATGAGCCCAATCAGCGTCAGGGAGCGACCGTTTGAGAGGCTTGAGCTGATCAAAATCAGGACGACAAAAGAGGGAATCACAATGAAAAGGTTGGTCACGGAATTGAGCGCATCATCAATCCAGCCGCCTCTAAAGCCACCGTAAATGCCAATTAAAGTGCCAAGGGTCGTCGCAATCACGCCCGCCAAAAGGCCAACGTAAAGCGAAGAACGCAAACCCATGATCAAAAGAGAGATGTTGTCGCGCCCCAT
>CAIXMC010000338.1 GCA_903920405.1 uncultured beta proteobacterium | reverse complement strand
GGCGTTGATCACCTGCCGGAGCAGGGTGCCGGACTTCATGTAGTTGTAGGCGTCCTCGAACACCGAGCCAACCACTCTGCCGCTGGGTGACACGCCTGCTGCAGTCGCCAGCTTTTTGAGTGACGGGAAGAGTTCGTTGTTAACAAAATCAATCAGCTCTTCGCCGGTAATCCCTTCGGCATCCTTGGCCCAGTTGCTCCAACGGAAACGCACTTGCAGTGGCGACTTGTAGCCGGAAATGGTGAGTTGCCATTCCTGTTCTTTGTCGTCAAAGATTTTCAGAAAAAGCAGCCAGACGATCTGGCTGATGCGCTGGGCGTCGCCATCGACGCCGACATCCTTGCGCATGATGTCTTGAATGGTTTTTATCAGTGTGCCGATAGACATGAGCTAGATTCCAATAGGTATTTGTTATGCGCAATAGAGCGCTTGTTCGAGTTCGTGCACAGCGTGGTGGTATTGATCCAGTCCGCCAAAAACACGAATGATTTCAATGGGCGTGCCGAAACTGGTGAAGGGGGCAATAGTGAGGATTTGTGTTTCCTCAATCGGGCCAAGGCCTTCGTCGGCGTATTTATCCAGCAAGGCTTGCAGTACGCGCTGCGCTTGCGCACCGTAGCGGGTGAAGTAATCGCGCTTCTTGACTTGTTCGGCACGCTCTTTACGGGTCAGCGGCGGCTGATCCCATGCAACGTGGCAGACCAGATCGAATGGGTCGAATTTCTTGCCTGACTGACGGCCTATGTCTTCCGCCAGTGCCTCAAAAAAAACCCCTTCGTTGGCCAATTCGTCAATGACGGTTTGCTTCTTTTCGGCACTGTTCCAGCGTCGCAAGAAATCATTCAGCGAACTAAATTCTTTGACGAGTGCCTTGCGTGTGTAGTCCTTGAGTGATTCGGTAATCAGTTTTCCGTTGGCATCGAAGTACTGCACCCGATCGGATGCAACTTTGACTTCAACATTGGCAACAATATAGCGGCGAACGCCACTGGCCACGAAACCCGTGCCCGGCTCGGCTATACCCGACCACGGCGATTCTTCTGCCGGGGGGTAGGTGAAGCCATCGTCGATTTGTGGACTTTCGTCATCATCCGGTGGCACAGGTGATTCGTCGCCCTTGGGTTCGTAAATCTGCACCGGATCGCCATCGAAATCGGGGTCGGCGAACAGTTCTGTGGCCTTCTTGAAATCAATAATGGTGAAGTAGTACTTGTCGTAATCCTCGTTGATGCGCGTGCCACGGCCAATGATCTGCTTGAACTCGGTCATGGACTGGATGCGCTGATCCAGCACGATGAGCTTGCAGGTTTGGGCATCCACGCCTGTGGTCATTAATTTAGAGGTGGTCGCGATGACTGGGTACTTTGACTCCGGGAAGATAAAGTTATCAAGTTCGGCTTTGCCTTCTTCGTTATCGCCGGTGATGCGCATGATGTACTTGTAATTCTGGGCGATGAGATCGGCATTTTCATTTGCAAGCGCCTGCCGCATCCGTTCGGCGTGATTGATGTTGTCGCAGAAAACGATGGTTTTATCGAAGCGATTGGTTTGCTTGAGGAAGTCGCTGATTTTCTTGGCGACTAACTCTGTGCGCTTTTCCAGCACGAGGTTTTTGTCAAAGTCGCGCTGGTTGTAGATTCGATCTTCAATTTCATTGCCGTTTTTATCGATCATGCCTTTGTCGGGACGCCAGCCGGTTAGGTCTTTATCCAGATCCATGCGTACAACCTTGTAAGGAGCGAGAAAGCCGTCGTCAATACCTTGCCGAAGGGAGTAGGTGTAAATCGGCTCACCGAAGTAATCGATGTTGGAGATTTCTTTGGTTTCTTTTGGGGTCGCAGTCAGGCCGATCTGTGTAGCCGACGAAAAATATTCGAGAATTTCACGCCAAGCGGAATCTGCGGCGGCGCTGCCGCGATGGCATTCGTCGATTACGATCAAGTCAAAGAAGTCACGGCTGAATTGCTTGTAGATGTTGCTTTCTTCTTCTGTGCCAGTGACAGCCTGATACAAGGACAGGTAAATCTCATACGACTTATTGACCTGCCGCTTCTGAATTTTTGTCATGGCCGAACCAAACGGCTTGAAGTCGTTGGTCATGGTCTGATCGACCAAGATGTTGCGATCCGCCAGAAACAGGATGCGCTTTTTGGCTTTTGCCTTCCACAACCGCCAAATGATCTGGAAGGCGGTGTAGGTCTTTCCAGTGCCAGTGGCCATGACCAGCAGGATGCGATTTTGTCCCTTGGCAATGGCTTCGATGGTTTTGTTGATGGCGAGCAATTGGTAGTAGCGTGGTGATTTGTTGCTGCCGTCGCTGTGGTAGTCTTGAGAAACCAGCTCGCTCTGTGCGGGGTTTAGGCCAAGGTGCTCAGCCCACCACTGCCACAGCGTGTCGGGGCTGGGGATTTCATGAAGCGCCAACTCACACTCGATGACACCATCCTTGGCAATCTTGTTGTGAAACAGAAATCCGTCGCCATTACTGCTGAAAACGAAAGGGACTTGCAACATTTCCGCATAACCAAGGCCCTGCTGCATGCCATCGCCCAATGAGTGCTTATTGTCTTTTGCCTCGATGACCGCGATCGGAATGTTGGGTCTGTGGAACAAGACGTAGTCAGCACGCTTGTTTTGGGCGCGAGTGTGCAACTTCCCACGGACGATGACGCGGCCACTGGTGAGTGGAAACTCTTCGCGTACCTGAGTTGCGATATCCCAACCCGCCTGCTCTAGCGCAGGCGTGATGAATTTGGTACAGATATCGCGTTCGCTGAGCTGGTACTTATCCATATCAGATGGTTGCCTCGTTGCCGCGGTCTTGCTCTTCGTCGGCACCACCCGATCGCACCCATTCATCGACCTCAGACAACTGGAATTTCCACAGTCGGCCAATCCTGTGGGCGGGTAAGCCCTTGCGTTCACGCCAACGGTACACAGTGTCCTTGACCACGCCTAGATGTTGAGCGACTTGCTCGGCAGTTACCCACGGTTCAGAAGTCATGGCTCGCTAACTGGATTAAAAGTGAATCTAAATCGGTTTAAGTCGGTCTAAGTCTAGCAGACGAAGAATTGACGAAAGTCAAGTGCCTGACCCGACATCAACATCCAAATGATTTCGATGGTGTTTATCGTTCCCACGCTCTGTGCGTGGGAACGTTCTGTACGTCAGGTCATCATTTGCTACTTATTTAATAGCTACCAACGCAGACTGGACGTGCGTTAGAGGGCGATTTCATGGGTAAAAAATACAGCGCAACGCCAGGTCAATGTTCAACAAACACCGCCGACAGCGTGGGCGCGTCGATCACCGCCAAAATGTTTCAGTTGCTTCGGTGTGTATCTGCTGATCAAGGGGTTTTGGTTGAAGGATTGAGCGTTACCCAAAATTAAAGTGATCTTTTCCATTCTGCCAATGCGATAGCCAAGGAACTATCCAGCCATTCTGTGAATCGTTGTTGAGTACTGTCATACGACTCAACATAGTTAAATTGAAACAGGTCAGTTGCGGCAGGATGGCAATTGATGGTTTCTGTTCCACCCTCTTCTCGTGGTACTTTAAGGTAGGTAAAAGCAGAAGCAGCAAGAATGCCAGAATCACCAGAACCATAACCATGGATGGTGACAACATAATCAAATTCATGGTCTGTCATGAGTGTTATCCGTATCCACGAACGATATTTGTCAAAGTTTGCAAAATAGTCAAAATGATTGGCTATTTCAACCATTTGTTTTTGAAAATAATGACGTTGCTGTGATTGGTTGTCAGCAGCATTTGTACGAGCCTGGTATTTTTGTTTGTGCGGTAGTGTCAATAATGCAAGTTGTGCATCAAGCGTGGTGGCAAGTGATTTGAGTTTGAACTCAACCATGGCAAATAGCTTGTCGGCGTGTTCGAAAACAACAGATACTTTCTGTTTTTCCTTGGTAAATTTTGACTTCAATATTTCAAGTGCAGAACTGATAATCTGGTCAGCATACTTACTTTGTTGTACCTGTTGTTCAAGCCCTAACGCCTTCAGGATTGAATCTTTCTGGCGTCTGGCAAAGAATGAGACCAGTGGCAATAAATGACCCGCATCGGCAGTTTCAAGTGCATCAATATATTCGTGACGATCTGAATCACGCACCACAATTGGAAATAAGCCATCGCGCAAAAATACGAGTGAAGCCAGCGCACGCGCCACGCGGCCATTGCCATCCTGAAAGGGGTGAATTTGGGTAAATCGATGGTGCAACCATGCAGATTTCACTTCCGGAGAATATTTTGACTCTGCCTCTCGGTACAGGCGTACCAAACTTTCCATTTCGTCCCTGGTCAATTCAGGCGGGCAATAGGAATGCATGACGCCGTCTTGTCGCCGCGGATTGTTGGGCAAGGTCTTGTATTCCCCCTTGAGAAGTTTGACCCGAACAGGGTCACCAGATTCTGTAACAGCATCTATATGATCCTGATGCACTGTAAATTGCGCCTGTAATCCGCGAATGAAGTATTCGGTCAGCGGTTCTTCTCCCTTGATATAACCGAAAAGCCCTTCAACAATTCCAAGGTGATCGTTAATCAATGCCTGAATATGCTCGGCATCTTTTTGAGTGAGTCCACCCCGGTGTGAAATGATGGATGATTCAATGCCCTGCTCAATCAACACCTCGGTAACACCTCTGTCCCATGTATAAAGCCTCTCAATAATGCCTGTCTCAATCGCCCATTCCCGCTGAAGTTTCTTAATAAATTCCTTGTAGGCACCATCGTCCTCAAGCTGCACCTTTTTATCTTGCCAGACTGCAGCGAGCGCCCGTAGCTCTGGAAAGTGGAAGGTGTCTGGATCAGGAAAAGGAAGAATCCGCTGGTAGTCCATAAAAAATCCTTGAAAAAAATAGGCCTAACTGGCTTTTCAAGCCACCCTAAACGATGAAAAACAGCCCTCGTAGGTCAGACTTCAGTCCAACCTATGAGTACAGCTATGATTTTCGAGTTCTTTCACATGAAAAACCACAAGACTTCACTTATGTTTGACAGATTGTTCAAAACTAACACGTCGTCGGTCGCGTCACCTGCCAACGTGAGTTACAACTCCGAAGGCATTCACTACCACTTGCCTGCCGATGCCAAAACACAGTGGCTGCAAGCTCCCTCTGAAACCAACAATGCAGCAGACCTTCACGCCAGGCTGAACCAGATTTTTCTGGAGGGTTTTGGTGATTGGCGCGAAGCAGAATTTG
>CAIXMC010000337.1 GCA_903920405.1 uncultured beta proteobacterium | reverse complement strand
GCCACGCTCAATCGACAAGCCATAGTGCTGGGCAGAGCGAAACACCCGCATCCCTGATACGGGGTCATTGCGCGACAAAATCACCACTTCCACAGGCTGACTGCCATCGCCTGCAGATGGGGCTGCATGGTTAAACGCCAGCAATTTTTGAACCAATGAAAAGGCTACCCCTGGCTTGGCGGGAATATCGAGCCTTTGTAATTGCAGCGCCCTATAAGCGCGGTCATCACTTTGCTCAAAAACCAGGTTTTCTTCTTCAAAGTCAAACAGCGCACGGCTGGAAATAGCCACCACCAGTTTGCCGTCCAGAGAGGCACTCATGATTGCAAAAAGATGCGATACACGGGGTTGGCAGTTTCTTCAACGTAGGGGTAACCCAGTGTTGATAAAAACTGGGCAAAGGCCAGATCGTCAGATAACGGCACTTGCAAGCCCACCAAAATGCGGCCATAGTCTGCCCCTTGGTTGCGGTAGTGAAACAAGCTGATGTTCCAATTAGGGCGCATCAGGCTTAAAAATTTCAGCAAGGCACCCGGGCGTTCAGGAAACACAAATCGCAGCAAACGCTCATCTTTTGCAAGCGCGGAATGCCCGCCCACCATGTGCCTGATGTGTTCTTTGGCCAGTTCATCGTGCGTCAAATCGATCGCATCAAAACTGTGTTGGCTCAAGTGCGCAGCAATTTGACCCGATTCGCCTTTGACGGTGGTGGTCAGGCCTACAAAAACATGGGCATGGTGGGCATCGCTGATACGGTAATTGAATTCAGTGACATTTCTGATAGTACTGAAGCCGCCAAAAGCAGGCAGATGGCCAATCAACTCGCAAAACCGCCGAAAACTGCCACGCTCTTCAGGAATGGTCACCGCAAACAGGGCTTCACGTTCTTCGCCCACTTCAGCACGTTCGGCCACAAAACGCAAGCGATCAAAATTCATGTTGGCGCCGCACAAAATGGCGGCATACGTTTGGCCTGTGGTGTGGTGTGTGGCTGCATACTGTTTGACAGCAGCCACCGAGAGCGCACCGGCAGGCTCCACAATGCTTCGGGTATCGACAAACACATCCTTGATGGCAGCGCAGACCTCATCGGTATCCACCCGCACATAGCCATCAACCAAAGCGTTGCCCACCCGAAAAGTCTCTTCACCCACCTGTTTCACGGCAGTCCCGTCCGAAAACAGACCCACATCCGACAAAGTGACACGCTCGTGGGCTTCAACAGACTGCACAAAGGCATCTGAATCGTTCATTTGCACACCAATCACCTTGATCTCGGGCCGCACCGCCTTGATGTAATTGGCCACCCCAGCAATCAACCCGCCCCCACCAATGGCGACAAACACAGCATCCAGTCGGCCAGGACACTGGCGCAATAACTCCATCGCAATCGTGCCCTGGCCAGCAATCACATCGGGATGATCAAATGGATGAACAAACGTCAAGTCCTGTTGTTTTTCAAGTTCAAGGGAATGGGCATAAGCGTCTGAATAACTCTCGCCAAACAAAACCACCTCGCCGCCCAAGCCGCGCACCGCATCTACTTTGAGCAGCGGCGTGGTCGTAGGCATGACGATGACCGCACGCGTACCCAAACGTTTTGCACTGAGTGCCACCCCTTGCGCATGGTTGCCGGCAGATGCACAAATCACTCCTTTTTCCAATTGTGTAGCGTTTAAGTGCGCCATCATGTTGTAGGCACCTCGCAGCTTGAAGCTATGCACCGGCTGCTGGTCTTCACGCTTGAGCAAAACGGTGTTGTTCAGGCGCGTGCTTAAATTTTGGGCGACTTCAAGAGCAGACTCAACCGCCACGTCATAAACGCGGGCAGTCAGTATTTTTTTTAAGTAGTCGTCCGGGGTGAGGGCAGATGTTGTCATGGAGGCAAAGTTTTTATGGAGAAGGTCAGTATCCCCCATGTAGTGCAGATCAATCAAAGCGGATCAAGCCAGAATTTGGTAGCTATGTGCCTGTGCTTTATTGGAAACCTGCAAGCAGTGGTAGAAAAAACAACATGTTGGCATAATTTCAGACCGGGATCTCCACTTAACCGAGTATGTTCCAATTCAGAAATGAGCCTGAAGAGAAGCCAATTTGGCCTCAATCCTCAATCGATCGTACAGGTTGATCGGGTTGAAAGTTGTAGTGTAAATGGCTTGGATTGGTCTTTTTTGTATTCGGTATCCCCCTGAGTCGGCACGTAACCGTTGACTACTTTTGAGTTCCTTCACGGTTCCTTCACGTTAACCACCCGCCCCGGGTTCATTAAATTCAGCGGATCCAGCGCCTGTTTGATGGCGCGCATCATGCCCAATGCCACGGGAGATTTGTAGTGGGCAAGGGTGTCCACCTTCAAGCTGCCCACACCATGCTCGGCAGAAATGGATCCGCCACATCGAGTCACTGAATCAAATACCATGGCATTGACTTTTTCCTCATGGTCACGCAAAAAAATGCCAGCATCCATTCCCTTTGGCGCTTGAACGTTGTAATGCAAATTGCCATCGCCCAAGTGACCAAAATTGACCAGCCGCACACCGGCAATGGCTGCCTGCAATAAAGCATCCGTTTCCTTCACAAAAGCGGCCATGGCAGACACTGGCACCGAAATATCATGCTTGATGTTTAACCCCTCCAGGGATTGGGCCAGCGAAATGCTCTCACGAATGTTCCATAGGGTTTGGGATTGCGCCAGGTTTTCGGCCAGCACGGCGTTGGTCACACAACCCTCTTCCAATGCAATTTCAAGCAATGATTCCAATGGGTTGCAGGTGTTTTTGTGATGCTCTGAATTTTCAAGCAGCACACAAAATGGCACGTCCTGCCAAAAAGGCACACGCAAAGTGTCAAAGTGCATCGCCACCAAACTCAGTGCCAATTGCCCCATCAACTCAAAAGCAGTCAAGCCTGCACCCAAATGGCGATGTGCCAAACCCAATAACGCAACAGCAGCATCGATCGAAGGCACTGCAGCCCAGGCCGTCTGTTGCGAAGCAGGCAGAGGGAACAACTTGAAGGTGGCCGCAGTGATGATGCAAAGCGTGCCTTCTGAACCAATGAACAAATGACGCAAGTCGTAACCGGTATTGTCTTTGCGCAAACCGCTTAAACCATTCCAAATGTCCCCTTGGGAAGTGACCACTTCCAGACCCAAACATAAGTCGCGGGCATTGCCAAAGCGCAGCACCTGAAGCCCCCCCGCGTTGCTGCCCAGGTTGCCGCCAATGGTGCATGAACCTTGTGCGGCCAAGCTCAATGGAAATAAAAAATCATGCGAATGCGCCAGCTCTTGAACAGTTTGCAAAATGCAGCCAGCCTCAACCGTCAGGGTTTGATTGGCGGCATCCACACAGCGCACAGCGTTCATTCGCTGCAAGCTCAAAACAATTTGCCGTCCAGAACCATCCGGCGTTGACCCCATGACTAAGCCAGTATTGCCACCTTGAGGGACGATGGACAGACCACTGTTCGGGTATTGCTTAAGAAAATCAGAACAGGCCTTGACCACGCAAGACACTTCACCTGTGCCAGCCGGCCGCACAACCGCCAAAGCCTTGCCATGGGCGCGTTGTCGCCAATCCTGTTCCCAGGCGGTCAAATTGCCATCGGTCAAAACATGGGCATCGCCTACGATGCAGCGCAAGGAATCAAGCAGGGCGTTCAACCTGGATTCCTCAGTTGAACGCGCCCGAGTGGGCTACTGGCGGTGTGGTCAACTGAGGAATCTAGGTTCATTCAATACCCCCATTCTTCATGCCGAACCGGTAGCCGATTCAGTTCATCGCGGTAAAACTGCCACTTGGGCATGAATTGCGTCATCAGCGCCATAAACCGTCTGTTGTGGGTGGGTTCCAGCAGATGCGTCAGTTCATGCACCACAATGTATTCCAGACACTCTGGTGGTTTTTTGGCCAGTTCCAGGTTAATCAGAACATGCAAAGTGGCAGGGGTGCAACTGCCCCATCTGGTCTTCATCTTGCGCACGGTCAATGAAGGGACAGCTACACCGATATGCGGTGCCCACTTGTCAAACAAGGCCAGTGTTTTTGCCTTGAGTTGATCGCGGTACCACTCATCGAGCACATCGCGTTTTTTGGCATCGTCAGCACCTGGGCGCACCTGCAACACCAACACACTGTGTTCAAGTGTGACTTGTGGTGGTGCGTCGTGTTCCATCACCTTGAGCAAGTAGCGTTTGCCCCAAACCTCATGGCTTTCGCGGTCAAGGTACTCTCTGGGTGATTCTCTGGCTTGGCTGCGCAATTTGTCTTGCTGCTGCCTGATCCATGACAGCTTTGAAATGGCAAACACGCGGACAGTGTCCAGGTCGATGTGCAGCGGTGCGGCAATGCGCACACGCCCCAAAGGCGGATGAACACTCAAATGGATGTTTTTTATTGACTTTTTTACCACCTCGACAGCCATGTCGCCCAAGTGGATGTGCTGCACCATCAGTACTCGCCTTGCTGCACAATGATGAGAAAAATGGGTTCAACAAGATCAAAGTTCTGTACCGCATCAAAAATCGCCCTGCGGATGATCTGTTCGCGTGCCAGAACGCAACGCCAGCCGTCGGGTCGGTTGGTTTTGATGGCAGCATCGACACGCATGGCCAATTCCAGCGCGTGGTCATAAGGGACATTGCCAACCGAGGCAGGTTGCTGATGAACAGCCACGGTGGGTGATGCCGCCAGCATCTTTTGAAGGTTGTTGTACAAAGCTCGCCTGCCCGGCGTGTTCAGTTGCAATGGCGTGTTGCCGCCCTGACCGGCCTGAACCTTGACGGCCAGCTCGGCTATTTTTTTCAAATACGCTTCGTAATCAATCGCTTTGGCCTTGCGTGCAGCAATGATTTCGTCAAGCAATGCCGACATGGTTTCAAAATAAGCGGGATCGTTCAGATGGTCTTTGATGATTTTGCTGCGCACATTGTTTTCAATGGTCTCGGCCACAGCGGTGCGATCGCCTTTGATGCCATCGGGCAATTGGTTGATGGCATCGGCAATGCCGCTTTGAACCACCAGCGCCAGCAGCGGCATGTCGTCAAACGGCGAAATTTTGCGTGGCTCGTCGGCCTGAATATAGGTGTCAATCAGGTGACGCATGTCGGCTTCATACGCTTTGAGGTCGATGGTTTCACCACTGGCTTTGCGGATGATTTCTCGCAGTTTGACCGCCTGATCAATTTTTGATCTGATGCGTGCGATGTCCGCCGGGCTGTAGCCTGCGGCCTCCAAGTCGTCGGCAATGTTGGCAAATGCCCGCACCAGTGCCACGGTGGCCTGGTAGAGCGCAACCCGTTGCGGCTCATGCGCTTGCAAGTCGTCCGCTACCTCGGTGTTGCCACAAAAATACTGAATGTATTGCAGTTCGCCCTGAGGGTGCGGCACAGGTTCACACAACAAGGCGAAGGCCTCCAGTGCGGCATCCAGTCGATCACGTCCCAGTATCAGGCGGTCTTTCAGCAAAATTTGTGCATCAGCGCCGCAACTGGGATCCAGCTCAGACGTATAGACGGCTATCGCCTTCTCCAGTTTGGTAAAGAGGTCTTTGTAATCAACAATGTAGCCAAAGTCCTTGTCGTCACCGTCCAGTCGATTGGTGCGGCAAATCGCCTGAAACAGGCCATGATCCTGCATCTTTTTGTCAATGTAGAGGTAGGTGCAGCTTGGCGCATCAAAACCCGTCAACAGTTTGTCCACCACAATCAGCAAGCGCATGTTGGCGGGCTGACTTTTAAACAGTGCCTTGGCGTCGTCCTCATACACCTCTGTTTTGGTTTTGTTCGGTTGTGCCTTCACATCACCCAGCAGCGCGGTGTAGGTATGAAAGATAAATTCCTTGTCGGTCTCGGTATTGGCGCCGGTGTCTTCGGTGGTGATGTCGCGCAGTTGCGGGTTATACGACGTGACCACAGCGCATTTGCCCTTGAATGCGGTCTTTTGAAACAGCTCAAAATACTTGCACGCCTCAAAAATGCTCGACGCCACCAACATGGCGTTGCCTCGCTGGCTGCGTAACCGTGGCTTCACGCCAAAGTCATGCACCACATCGCACACCACCCGCTCCATGCGAGACCGGGAACTCAGCACGTTTTGCAAAGTGCCCCATTGCGCACGCAGCGCTGCCTTTTGCCAGTTGTTCAACTCTCTTGTTGTGGCATCGAACCAGGCATCAATGCGCTCTGTTGCCCCCAGACGCTGGTCAATGTCGCGCGCTTCATAAACCAGATCAAGCACGACGGCGTCTTGCACGGCCTCGCTGAATTTGTAGGTGTGGATGTAGCCTCCAAACACTTCCAGGCTGGTCTGTTTGTCCTGCTTTAACAAAGGCGTACCGGTAAACCCCATAAAAACCGCATGGGGCATCAGCGCCTTCATCACACGGTGCAGCTTGCCGCTTTGCGTTCGGTGGCATTCATCAACAAACACAAACAATTCGCCCACCGTGGTGCTGGGCTGGCTTTGCAGTTCCGAAATGAACGCCTCAAAATCATCCACGCCATGACGGCCAAATTTGTGAACCAGCGAGCACAACAAGCGAGGTGCGGCCTGTCCCAGCAAGGCCATCAGGTCGCGCCCGCTGCTGGTGCGAACGATAGGGTGGCCTGCATTGTTGAAGACGCCTTCAATTTGTTTGTCCAACTCATCGCGGTCGGTCACAATGACCACGCGGGCATGGGGTTTGTTTTCCAGAATCCACCGTGCCAGCAGCACCATCACGATGCTTTTTCCACTGCCCTGGGTGTGCCAGATGATGCCGCCCTCATAGCGATGAACGTAGGCCTGCGCGGCCTTGATGCCAAAGTATTGATGTACACGCGGCAGCTTTTTGATGTCTCCGTCAAACAAAACAAAGTCAAAAATCAGCTCCAAGAGCCGAGCCTTGCCGCACAGTTTGCGCAGGTATTTGTCGAGTTTGTAGCCCGTGTTGTCCGCTTCGTCCTCTTTCCATGTCAAAAAGAATTTTTCCTGCGTGCCAATCGCGCCATATTGCAGACCTTGGGAATCATTGCCGGCCAAAACCAGTTGCACCGTGCTGAAAAACCAGGCATTAAATTCTGGCTGCTGGTTCGACAGGCTTTGTCGAATGCCTTCACTCAAGAACACACGGCTGTTTTTCAGTTCCAGAGTTACCAGGGCGAGGCCATTGACGTACAGCACCACATCGGGTCGGCGCTCATGGCCGCCTCGCAGCGTGACCTCTTCTGCAATGGCAAAGTCATTGCGATCGGGATGCACCCAGTCGATCAACTGCACGGTCTCAAACGCCTCACCGGCTTCGGCCTTGACTTGCACTCCATAGCGCAGCAGTGAATACACCGCCTGGTTGTTGCCATACAAATTGCGGTTGGGGTGGGTAGCCGTTTGACGCAGTTCATGAATGGCCTTGCCCACCTGCACGGCGCTATAACCCCGACGGGTCAGGTAGTCAGACAGACAGGCTTCTTCAATGTGGCTGTTGTTGGGGCGATCCGTCCAGTCGCCCAGGCAGTTGTAGCCCAGTTCGTCAGTGAACAGGCGGATGACGCGGTTTTGTGTTGCCCGTTCGGGCTGACCGATAGGATTCATTTCAATTCCTTTGATACAACCCAGTTGCCGCTTCGTGTAGAACCAACTCGCTGAAGCAGTCCTTTGGCTTTTAGCCGTTTGATGGATTTTTCAATCGCGGTTGTACTGACACCAAGTTGTTGACTCATCTCAACCAAGGTGATGGTCGGCCTGGTTTTTATCAGTAAAAGCAAACGTGATGGTGTTGAATCACCCAACCCATTACCTAACCCATTTTCCGACACGAGTTCGGCAGCGTTCGGCGCATCATCCACCTTGAGGAATGGAAACTCCACCCAAAACCCCGCGCTGTCGCAAGCAAATTGAGGCTCTGGGCTGCCGTATGCCGCGCAGGTGTGGCGTATCAAATCAATGCCACGCCCCCAAGCTTCAATTTTGCCCGCCAGAAACAAAGTGTGCGCAATGTCGGGGTTGGCGGGTTGAGAGGGGTGCTTGGTCAT
>CAIXMC010000336.1 GCA_903920405.1 uncultured beta proteobacterium | reverse complement strand
CTTGACGGTTGTGGCCGCAGTGGATCCTACGCTGCGCAAAACCATTGAAGAACTGGAATTTTTAGTACAGAGCCGCGTGATTGCCACCTTGGGTGACGAACTGCAAATTCAGCAAGCCATTCGCGATACTTACGAGAAATTCGGACTTCACCATAGCTATATCAGCGAAGATTTGCCAGGTTTGAGTGGTAAGCCTGAAACACATGCCAGTTCCAGCGAATTGCTCGAATCGATGGAACTGATCAGCACTGTAGAAGAGACCGAAACACAAATTGAGCAGTCTGACAATACTTTGGTGCGTTTGATCAACACCATGATCATTGAAGCCAGCATGCGCGGTGCATCTGATATTCATGTGGAAGTGCAGCCACATCGGGCCAAGGTACGTATTCGGTTTCGCAAAGACGGAATACTTGCACCTTATCTGGAACTCCCCCACACCTACCGGTCAGCCTTGGTGGCACGCCTGAAAATCATGGCCAACCTTGACATTTCAGAGCATCGAAAACCGCAGGATGGGAAAATCGACTTCAGCAAATTTTCAGCCCGTCACCGTCTTGAATTGCGCATTGCCACCATTCCCACGGCCAACGGTCTGGAAGATGTGGTGATGCGGCTTCTTACATCAAGCAAACCCATCGCCATGGACAAGCTGGGACTGACAGAGTCCAACTTCGCACAATTGCGCGATGCTGTGAGCCGTCCTTATGGCATGGTGCTGTGTGTGGGGCCAACGGGTTCTGGCAAAACCACCACCTTGCATTCGGTACTGGGTTTTCTCAACACACCCGAGCGCAAAATCTGGACGGCCGAAGACCCTGTTGAAATTACCCAGCCCGAATTGCGTCAGGTTCAGGTCAATCCCAAAATTGGCTGGACTTTTGCCAAGGCCCTGCGATCTTTTTTGCGTGCTGACCCTGACATCATTATGGTGGGCGAAATCCGCGATGCCGAAACCGCCCAAATTGCGATTGAAGCCTCTCTGACGGGGCATTTGTTGCTATCCACTTTGCACACTAACAGCGCTGCTGAGACGGTCACTCGGCTGACAGACATGGGGATGGACCCCTTTAATTTTGCAGATTCACTTTTAGCGGTGCTGGCACAGCGGCTTGCGCGCAAGTTATGTACCGCCTGCAAAATGGTGGATCTCGCCAGCGAAAGCTACATCGACGAGTTGATGATCGATTATTTGCATGCTTTCCCCGAAGATTTGCGGCCCGGTCGCGATGAGGTTCTGGCACAGTGGACGACCCAATATGGGCAGCAGGGTGGGCTGAATGTCTATAGCGCCCCAGGGTGCAAACAGTGCATGGGCACCGGAACGGCTGGTCGTGTAGGTTTGCACGAGCTTTTGCGTGTGACCCCTGGTGTGCGCCGCCTGATTCAGACCGGCGCACGCTCCGAACAGATACAAACAGAAGCCTTTGCATCAGGCCAATTTCGCACCCTGCGCCAGGATGGTATTGGCAAAGTTCTGACAGGCTACACCAGCATAGAAGAAGTGCGCGCCATCAGCAATGTCTAAGGATAGTGGCAACAATAATGAGTTCAGACCTCCTGATCCGCATGGAATGCCCAATGGCACTTTGTGGAAGCGCCATCTTGGCGTCTGACAAGCTAAAAGCGGCAGGATGCCGCTTCCACAAGGTGCCATTCTCGATTCCATCATTTTTGCTAAGTCAAAGCATATATTGATGCCGTAATTGATTAAGCGACACCAGCCGCATATTTAGTACGGGGT
>CAIXMC010000335.1 GCA_903920405.1 uncultured beta proteobacterium | reverse complement strand
GCGCCCAATTGCACAAAATAGATAAAAGGTTCAACAGACTTGGCATCGACACTCTTGTTGGCACTGGCCTTGGCCAAATCACCCAAAGGGTCAGTGGCAGGCTTTTCAGTCTCTTTGTGAACAGTGTCAGGCGTGGCTTTCACCTCTGTGACCTTATGTTCTATCGCTTTTGTGTCTTCGGGGGCGGAAGTAACAGCCAGAGGTGCTGCACTCGGTACAGGCTTGGCAGGATTTTTGCCATACAGCGGCGCGTTGGGGTCCCAAGTCTTGTTTTTCTGTTCCTCCACAGCATCTTGCTCAGCACTGTGGCCCACGACTTTATTGACAAAGGTTGTAGGCACTTTGGTCACATACACAGCCACACCGAGCGCCACCCCCAAACCCATCACCAATCCAAATACAAAGCCTAAAAGAGTGCCACCGCGCTGATATTTCATAATTTATCTTGAAAATTGTTTATTAGTCATTCACATTTTTTTGGGTGCGCTGACACCCAGAACCGCCAGGCCATTGTGCAACACTTGAGCCGTCGCAGCCACCAGCGCCAGGCGTGCGAGTTTGACGGTTTCATCATCTACCAAAATACGCTCGGCATCGTAATAACTGTGGTAACAGGCGGCTAGCTCGCGCAAATAAAACGTCACATCATGTGGGGCAAAGTCAGCCGCAGCAGAGGTTAGCCTATCGGGGTATTTGGCCAGCACCAGCATCAAAGCCAGTGCAGCAGCGCTTTGCAAGGGTGACACATCCACGTGTGCGAGTGTGGCTATTTCCCCACCCCAACTGGCCAGCACCGAGCAAATTCTGGCATGGGCATATTGAACGTAATAAACGGGGTTGTCGTTGTTCCTGGCAACGGCCAAATCAACATCGAAGGTATAAGGGGTGTCTTGCTTCCTGCTTAATAAAAAGAAGCGAACGGCATCTGTACTCGTCCATTCAATGAGGTCGCGCAGCGTGACGTAACTGCCTGCCCGCTTGCTGATTTTGACTTCTTGTCCCCCCCGAACTACCCGCACCATGGTGTGCAAAACGTAGTCCGGAAAACCTGGCGCAATGCCCATGTTGACGGCTTGCAAGCCTGCGCGAACCCGTGCAATGGTGCCGTAATGGTCAGTTCCCTGAATGTTGATGACCTTGTGAAAACCACGCTCCCACTTGGTGATGTGATAGGCTACATCGGGAACAAAGTAGGTAAAACTGCCGTCTTGTTTGCGCATGACACGGTCTTTGTCATCACCAAAATCCGTTGTTTTGAGCCATAAGGCGCCGTCCTTCTCGTAGGTCATGCCCGCATTTTGCAGGCGTTGAACTGTCTGTATCACCTTGCCCGTGGTGTAGAGGCTGCTCTCTAAATAATAATTGTCAAACTTGACAGCAAAGGCTTGCAAATCAAGGTCTTGCTCACGGCGCAAATAGGCCACGGCAAACTGGCGTATGGCATCCAAATCATTCACATCACCCGAGGCTGTCAATTCACGGTCATCTGACTTGACCGTTTTTTTAGCTAAAAAATCTGCGGCAATGTCGGCAATGTAATCCCCGTTATAAAAGTTTTTGCTCAAAGGGTTGTCTGGATCGGTCGGCCAGCAGTCATCACCTGGTTGAAAGCCACGTGCGCGCATCTGCGTACTGTTTGCCAGTGTGGCAATTTGAACCCCGGCGTCGTTGTAATAAAACTCGCGATACACCTGCCAGCCCTGCGTGGCAAACAGGTTGCACAGGGCATCGCCCAGCGCTGCCTGGCGACCGTGACCCACGTGCAAAGGGCCTGTCGGGTTGGCAGAAACAAATTCGACCAAAATGCGCTGGCCATTGGTGGCTTGAGTGCCATAAGCGCTGGTTTGTGTGAGCACTGAGTGCAGCACTTGTTGCTTGGCAGTGGCTTTCAGTACGATGTTGATAAATCCCGGACCAGCAATATCAACAGCATCCACCCAAGTTTGAAAGGCATGATGCGCCAGCAATAGGGCTCGTATTGTTTCAGCCAACTGGCGTGGATTTTGCTTGAGGGGTTTAGCCAACTGCATGGCCGCAGTGGTTGCCCAATCACCATGAGCCGCTACTTTGGGCGATTCAAACGCCGCTTTTTCACCGGCACCGGGCAATAGATGGTCAAGCGCTTGACGCAAGGCTTCAAGGAGTTCAGTTTTAACAGTCAGCATGTTCTGATTTTACGAAACTAAAACGATACCCCAGAGGTTTCTGCCGTGCTTGGGTGCGATTCAAAATGATGTGGAGGCGGCGATGTTCACCTGTAAAGCTGCATGAACTGAGTGAGTTTTTTTGTATAACAAATCGGCCTCTAACGCCCGTCCCTCTTGCGTAAGTAGCTATCTTTTTAATAGTAAAATGAGCATCGGTTCATTCGCAGAGGTGGACAGGTAGAGACGAATTCATGCACGTTCACTCATGGTCGCCACAGTTCTCAAAGACGACGAAGAATAAGGGCAAGTTTGCCCGAAAGGGATGCCAACTCGCCACCGATCGCAACCGCTTTGGTTGCTGCGTCTTTTTCCCCTTGCAGTGCCATGTCCAGTATGGCCCCTGCCTTGCGGTGAAATTCAGCGTGAATTTCTTGTATCTCGAAATAAAGTTGGTCATTCAAGCACAAAGCGCGCATATCCGAATACACCCATTTCCCAAATGCACAGAGGTTGTCGGCACTGACAATCTCTGGCTTGAAGTCACTATTTCCAGTGGCAATGGCGACTTTGATGTTGTAAAACCACTCAAAGTGGGCTGCAACCGCTGCCTGTATCTTTGCAGTTTTCTCTGCGGCATTCATTGATATCTCCATCGTTCGTTATTGGTGAATGCCGATGGTATCAGCGTCAAGATGCCATGCAGGGCCAACAAGCACAAAAGCACTGTCCACGACTTGCCGGTTAAAACAGTTACCATTCAAGTCTCTTTTTGTAACTACTCAGGTCTTATACATCAATGACTTACAATTGATTTCTGTGTGAAAGTGCTCAAAATTTACGCAATTTTCGCCTATTTTCGGCTTTTTTGAACTCTCCGTATTTTCTAAAATGTTGTTTTGTAATGGATTTGTAAAGCAAGATAGACCTGAGTAGTTACCTCTTTTTGGAGTTTATCGTGACAGATAGCCTTTGCGGGGATGGGTTGGGGGAGGAATGTCATGTATGAACCAGAAGCCAAAAAATAGAAAAATTTTTCCACAAAATAAGTGATTCACAATAAGTTTTCTACCTAATAATTTCAAAAAGAATAGCACACTACGCAATACCAGAGCGGGTTAGAGCCGAATTTGGTGTAAATTTTGACGTAGAAAACTTTTCGTTATGTGCTGACTGGCAGATTTTGACAGCCTACAAGATAACCCATCACGCACAACAGTTAATATCCATACATGAGCTTTATTTCAGTCATTTTTGCCCTGCTGCTTGAACAAGCCCGTCCATTGGCCCGTGGCAATCTCATTCATGCCGCCATGCGAGCGTGGGTGCGCTGGTGTACCCGTACTTTTGACACCGGTCAATCTGTTCATGGCTGGATGGCTTGGGGTTTGGCTGTGGGCGGCCCTGCCTTGAGTGCTTTGCTGATTTATTGGCTGCTGGGTGTTTTTGTGGCTTGGCCGCTGGCCATTTTGTGGAGTGCGCTGGTCTTGTACACCACTCTTGGGTTTCGTCAATTCAGCTTTCATTTCACACAAATTCGTGATGCTTTGGCTGAAGATGACGATGTTTTGGCCAATCACTTATTGGCCGATTGGCAACACGCTGAAATGAAAGACCAACCCAGAAGCGAGATGATTGGCGAGGTCATCGGGTTTTCAATGCTGGCTGCCCATCGCCATGTTTTTGGTGTGTTGGCCTGGTTTTCGCTGCTGGCAGCTTTTGGCCTTGGCCCAACGGGTGCTGTGCTCTATCGACTTGGCGAATTTGTGGCTCGCTACTGGCATCATCGCAGCACTTCGCACCACCAACCCATCAGTGCTGCGTTATTGCAAAACGCGCATCAGGCCTGGGGACTCATAGACTGGTTGCCTGCGCGTGTGACTGCCATCGGCTTTGCCGTGATGGGCAATTTTGAAGAAGCCATTGAGGGCTTACAGTGTTACTCTTTGCAGAGCATTGTCAACAATGACCGCCTGATCCTGGCCGCCACAGCCGGTGCTTTGAATATTGATCTGCGCGGCGCGGGTGCGCACTCCCTTGAACCCAGCCAACAGCTTGGCGATGATGTGTTTGCCATGCGACCCCAGCCAGAGCAGGCACATCTGTCGGCTGTGGTGGGGCTGGTGTGGCGCACTGTTGTCATGTGGATTGTCTTGCTGGCCTTGTTGACGCTGGCTCGTCTGCTTGGGTAGGGATGTGGTCAGAAATTAGTTTTGCATGTGGCCGTCAAAGTTAAAGATCAGACATCTTTGCCTTTTTAAAAATATCACATCATCATTTCACAGGCGTTCATCAAACGTCAAAATGGTGATAGCCTGGTGTTTTAGACTCCCCCTTTTTGTTGCTTCCCATTTCAAGGTTTTTCATGAGTGCCTATTTGAATGAAACTGTTTTAAGCGTTCACCACTGGACAGATCGTCTTTTTAGCTTTACCACCACCCGCGACATTGCGCTGCGCTTTTCCAATGGACACTTCACCATGATTGGTTTGCGTTTGGAAGGCGGCAAGCCTTTGCTGCGCGCCTACAGCATCGTGAGTGCCAATTACGAGGAACATCTTGAGTTTTTGAGCATCAAGGTGCCCGACGGCCCTTTGACCTCCAAGTTGCAGAACATCAAAGTGGGCGACAAAATTGCAGTGGGCAAAAAACCGACCGGTACGCTTTTGATTGATTATTTGCTGCCGGGTAAAAACCTGTATCTTTTCGCCACAGGCACGGGTTTAGCGCCTTTTTTGAGCATTGTGCGCGACCCTGCCACTTATGAAAAATTTGAAACTGTGATTTTGGTTCACGGTGTGCGGCACGTGGCCGAACTGGCCTATCACGATTATTTAACGCTGGAACTTCCCGATCACGAGTTTCTGGGCGAGATGGTGACCGAGCAATTGCGCTACTACCCCACTGTGACACGCGAGCCGTTCAAACACCAGGGGCGCATCACCACCTTGCTTGAAACTGGCAAATTGCAATCTGACCTGCACCTGCCCAAGTTTGACCCCGACACGGATCGTGCCATGATTTGCGGCAGTCCCGCTCTGCTGCACGATTTGAAGGTGCTTTTGGAAAAACGTGAATTCCTGGAAGGCAACACCACAAAACAAGGGGATTTTGTGATTGAACGTGCTTTTGTGGAGCAATAACAATGTCTCATTACGATGTTTATGCCATTGGCAATGCGCTGGTGGATACCGAATATGAAGTGACGGATGCCCAGTTGGAGGCAGCAGGTGTCGCCAAACGGCACATGACCCTGATAGATGCACAGCGCCGCACCGAGTTGCTTCAATATATGCAGGGTGTCTTATCGCACCGCACGGGTGGCGGCTCTGCGGGCAACACCGTGGTGGCGCTGTCGCAGTTGGGCGGGCGGGCGTTTTATTCATGCAGTGTGGCAGACGATGAACTCGGAGAGTTTTACACCCAAGACTTGGCAGAACATGGTGTGGCAACCAACCTCGCCCACACACAGCCACGCGCAGGTCAAACTGGTAGTTGCATGGTCATGGTCACGCCTGATGCCGAGCGCAGCATGAGTACTTTTCTGGGGGCAAGTGCAGAACTTAACGACTCTGCCGTGGACACGGTAGCAATTGCCAAGTCCCGTGTGTATTACATGGAAGGTTATCTGGCCGCATCGCCAACAGGGTTGGATGCTGCCCTCAAAGGTCGCCAACTGGCCAGTGAGGCGGGTGTGGCATTGGCTGCCACGCTCAGCGACATGAGCATGATCAACTATTGCCGCCCAGGTCTTGATGCCATGGTGGGCAATGTACAGACGGGTTTATTGGACTACCTGTTTTGCAACGAGGAAGAAGCCCAGACGTGGTGCAGAACCCAAGACTTGGCAAACATCTGCGAGCAACTTGCCAACCAGGCCAGCGTGGTATGTATCACACGCAGTGCCCAGGGCTGTGTGGTGCTGCAAGGTGCTGTGAGAACCGAAGTGCAAGCGGTGAAGGTCAAGGCTATCGACACCAATGGTGCTGGCGATATGTTTGCCGGCGCTTTTCTGTACGCCGTCACGCAGGGTCACAGTCTGGCACAGGCGGCATGGCTGGCCAACCAATGTGCAGCGCGGGTAGTTGCTCAGTATGGCAATCGACTTCAACAAAATGCCATCCATGAATTGAAAGCAGACTTTGCACGTTTTCTGGCTGTTTGAGCATCAAGCAAATGCATATTTGGGATACGAAATATGCTTGAAACGGGCATGAACACTGCATAGTGTGCTATTTATTTGGAAGCTGTTATTTCAAGAATGCACCCGTCAAAATAGGCATATTCCCGAGAGGTCAAAATGATTGGCAAATTAACAGGCACACTCGACAGCAAAAACCCGCCCCAGGTCATTGTGGACTGCCACGGTGTAGGCTACGAGGTGCAAGTGCCCATGAGCACATTTTTTAATCTGCCTGAACCCGGCGTGACCGTGAGTCTGCTCACGCATTTTGTGGTGCGTGAAGATGCGCAGATTCTGTATGGTTTTGCCACTTCGCCCGAGCGGGAGGCCTTTCGGGAGTTGATCAAAATCTCAGGCGTGGGGCCTCGCACGGCGCTCTCTGTCCTCTCGGGCATGGCGGTCAATGAACTCGCGCAAGCGATCACACTGCAAGAAGCTGGGCGACTGACCAAGGTGCCAGGCATTGGCAAAAAAACTGCTGAGCGTTTGCTGCTGGAGTTAAAAGGCAAGTTAGGGCCTGACATTGGCGTGGTGGCCAGCGCGGCCAGTGGCGCGCAGATAGATATTTTGCAGGCTTTGTTGGCTTTGGGTTACAGCGACAGGGAAGCCGCAGCAGCTCTGAAGGCATTGCCCCAAGACATTGGGGTAAGTGACGGCATCAAACTGGCTTTGAAGGCATTGTCAAAATAGAGAGTCGTGACAGAGAACGCCCAGCCTACGCTACCTCAAGCTCTTTGATGCGCATGGCTGTGCCGTCGGTCACGTCAATGTGGTAACTGCCACAGTCAGGACAAGCACCAAAAAGCTCTGTCAAAGGTAATGTTTTGGCACATGCCATGCACCAACCCACCCCTGGGGTTTGAATGATTTCAAGCCGCGCACCCGCGGCGATGGTATGGCGGGTCACGGCATCAAAACAAAACGCCATGGCCTGTGGTTCTACGCTGGAGAGCTGGCCAATTTCAAGCCAGATGGTGATGACTTTTGAAAAATTTTCCTTGCGTGCTGCGTCTTCAATGATTTGCAGCATCCCCTCGGCCAGTGACATTTCGTGCATGGGAGTTCTGACGGTCTCAATCGTCAAACCTCACAGCAATGTTCAGCTATAAAGGTTTTAATGGCCTGTACATCGGCTGCCATGGCGGTCACGCGCCTTGGCATATTTTCGAGGCCTTCAAATTTGGGAAGCCGATCGGGTTCTTTGCCGGTGGCTTGCACGATGGTTTGCGAAAATTTAAGGGGCAAGGCGGTTTCCAGAACAATCATCGGCACACCGTTTTGCAGGTGTTCGCGCGCTACCTTGATGCCATCAGCCGTGTGGGGGTCAATCATCATGGCATGACGTTCAAAACTGTCTTGAATCGTGTCCAAACGGTTGCTATGTGTGCTTTTTCCGCTTTCAAATCCATAGCGCAAGCGAATGTCGTCAAAAGCGGAGGACATGCTCAAATCAAAGCTGCCTTTTTGCTGCAAGGTGTCTGCAAACAGCCGCTTGACCTGTTCACCATCACGACCTAAAAGGTCAAAAATAAAGCGCTCAAAATTACTGGCTTTCGAGATGTCCATCGACGGGCTGGAGGTTTCGTGCGTATCGGCACTGGAACGCACACGATACACGCCGGTTTTGAAAAATTCATCGAGCACATCGTTTTCGTTGGTAGCTACCACAAGTTTGGCAATGGGCAGCCCCATCATGCGTGCCACATGACCGGCACAGGCATTGCCAAAATTGCCGCTGGGTATGGCAAAACTGACTTGTTTGGCCTGATTTGAATCCAGTGGTTCAGTGGCTTGAAAATAACCTGCAAAGTAATACACCACCTGCGCCAAAAGCCGTGCCCAATTGATGGAGTTCACTGTGCCTATTTTGTAGCGGCGTTTAAAGTCAAGGTCGCGACTGACCGCTTTGACCATATCTTGACAGTCGTCAAATACACCTGCTATGGAAATATTGAAAATGTTGTCGTCCATCAAACTGAACATTTGCGCTTGTTGAAATGCACTCATGCGCCCGGCCGGGCTGGTCATGAACACGCGAATACCCTTTTTGCCACGCATGGCATATTCAGCCGCACTGCCGGTATCGCCACTGGTCGCACCCAGAATATTGAGAGTTTCTCCCCGACGCGCCAATTCATATTCAAACAGGTTGCCCAACAATTGCATTCCCATATCCTTGAACGCGAGCGTCGGGCCATTGGATAAAGCTTCAAGCCAAATATTATTTTCAAGATGGCGCAACGGAACAATCTCACCCGTGCCAAAAACTTCGGCGGTATAGGTTTTGGCGCACAACGCCCTTAAATCAGAGGCAGGAATATCATCAATATAAAGCGATAACACCTCAAAAGCCAATTCGGCATAACCCTGCTGGTGATAGACCTGACGCCAACGGTTAAGCGTGGGCTCATCTACCTGGGGATAAAACTCAGGCAAATACAAGCCGCCATCGGGAGCCAAGCCTTCGAGAAGAATGTCACAAAAATGCAGGCGTTCGGGTGTGCCGCGGGTGGAGATGTAGTTCATGGTGATCAATCCCTAAGATGTGAGGAAAATGGGGGCAGTTATCGGCACAGGTCTTTATTCATAACCGACACGCAGGCCGGCGTATGTCTTTGTCAATGCAAAGGATATCAAAGCACCAGGCTTCATGGATGTTCTTTCTCAATGAATATCATGGGTTCAATTTACCCTGATGGATGCCATAGGATACCCTGCAATTTGCTGAATTTGCGCACTGAGGGTCAGACCACAGTGATGGAGTTCATGGTGTACGCACCGCTCCAAGGTTGCCAGCCATTTGTTGTTGACCACCAAGGTTTTGACCTCGTCTTGCGTGAGTTCACTGTATTTTCCAATCACCTTGAGATGGATCGTGGAAGTGCCATTTTTAATTTTTTTCATCACCACCGTGTCTTGTTCGGTCAGGTCTGCATAAGTTGTCAGAGGTTTTTGGGTGCTGTCCTGGTGATCGGCTTGATCTTGCTCGAAGTAGCGTTCAATAATTAACGCAGGCTCGATCAGTTCAATGTTGGGCGTACCGCCTCGCATGGCCTGCCAGCCCTCGTAGATGATCACGCAAACATCGCGCTGCATGGTGTTCTCCCAGTAATCCATCAAATGCTGATAAAAGCGATAGGGGTTCAGCAGGTCAGCCACATCAGGAGGAGTGCGAAAAGTATCTAGCAGGCTTTCAGACAGGGTGTCTATCAAACCGATGGATCGCTGCCCTTGCTTTATGCTGGTGAGGAGCGGTATCGCAGTGGCTGTCCACGATGCGAATAATTGTGTGACTTTGTCAGTGAAAGCAGCAAAGTCAGGGTGTTCCAAAACAGTGGTCTGAATTTGACTTGGCTCTACGATGAGCTGGCAGTCGCCACCAACGGTTGAACTGGTATCTGCGAAAAGACTGTAACGCATGTTGGGAAACGCCCGCCAATAGGCCTCAAGACGGTCAACATACGCAGTGGGTATCTTGCCCCCCGTCATGGGGACGACAGGGTGTTGAAGGGGAGAAGGTGTCGTGTCATCAAAGTAGCGCGCCAAGTTGAGGTTGTAGCCCAATTTCTCGATTTCAGTCAGGGAAACACTGCGCGAATAATCGGGTATCTTGAGTTGCCGATTGAAAGCATCTGTCATTTGGTGAATGTCTCTCGCACGCAGCCGGTTTTTATGACCCTCCTGAACAAAACCCTGGCTGGCTTTGATCATGAAAATGTGATCACGGTCGGCAGCATTTTCCTTATCCAATACCATGATGCAGGCAGGCACGCTGGTGCCCTGATACAAATTGGCGGGCAAACCGATGATGCCTTTGATAAGACCTTGTTTCAGGAGTTGGGTTCGGATAGCACCTTCTACGCCACTCCTGAACAAGACATCATGCGGCAAAACGACCGCCGCTTTGCCTGTGCTTTTAAGACTGTGAAGAATGTGCAGCAAAAAAGCATAATCGCCGCTTTTTTCGGTGGGAATACTTGGTTTGAAGCGGCCATACACATCGTTGGCGGGGTTGAAACCACTGGTCCACGATTTTGCAGGGAAGGGGGGGTTGGCGACAATGAAATCAAAAGTTTGAAGCTGGTTTTCGGCACTTTTGAAGTGTGGGCCAGACAGGGTGTTGCCTTGCCAGATTTGTGCATCACGGCAGTGGTGCAACACCATGTTGATACGCGCCAATGCAAAGGTAAATTCGTCAAGCTCCTGCCCATACACCAGCAAATTCAATCCACAGCGGCGAAAAGCTTCCTCACGGGCAAAGAGCAGCGTGGAACCAAAACCACACGCGGGGTCATAAATGCTTTGTTGGTCGCTGGTTGCCCGGTGCAAATCAATGACAGAGACCATGGTGCGTGAAATTTCCAGTGGCGTGTAAAACTGCCCTTTGCTCTTGAGGGGATCAGAGGTAAAACGGCTCATCAGGTACTCGTAAGCATCGTCTGGCGCACAATCGTTGTCAAGGGAGTGACAGTCAAAATCAAGATGTTCATAAACTGAAATCAGCTTGGACAGACGGTCCACCATTTCCTTGCTCTTGCCCAATTTGTCTTCGTCGTTAAAGTCAATTATGTCAATGGCACCCTGGAGAGCCTCATTGGCGTTGGCCAGTTTTGCGATGATTTTGTTGAGCTTGTCACCTATGTTTTTGACATTCTTGGCAGCGACCATGTCAGCAAAACTGCCGCCATGGGGTACGTCAATCGGTGCTTGGGGAACACCTGCATATTTGTCGGAAATGTACTTGACAAACAGCAGGATCAAAACATAGTCCTTGTAGGGGCTTATATCCATACCACCACGAAGTTCGGCGCATAATTGTTCAAGGAAAGATTGAAGTTCTGATTTTTTGATAGCCATTGTCATTGTGAGTGAGGTGTGTCGCTTGCAATATATCCTAATCTTAACGAGCAGGACAGTCGTCAGGTGTTGTCGTTCAGGGTGAATTTGTTCTACAGCCAGTTCCGTCATTCCCGCGAAGGCGGGAATCCAGAATGCACTAGATTCCCGCCTTCGCGGGAATGACGAAAATTCAACAACTTGCCTTCAGAACAAATTCACCCTGTGTTGTCGTTGGCTGCCGGCATGGTCGCACCACCGCCTAAACAGGTGATAAAAATGCCAACTTGTTCAAAATTTTTTTTGAGGTTTTTTTGCATGAATGCTATCAATAGTAAAGCTACTAACGCAGTACTGACGGGCGTTAGCGCCATTTTTCTTCTTTGTTCATGCACGCAGGAACAGCAAAACATAATCAGCCGTGACATCCAGAACTGGACGGGCACCAACGGCGTTCTGGAAGTTTACGCGGGTGACAAACTCGTGCGTCGATTTCTGAACATTGACAAACTTTCAACAGCCATGGGTACACAGGATAGCGCGCCCAGACCGTATCGATACGGTTACGGTGTGCTGGATGAGAACCTCAATTTTGTAGCAGATTCCAATGAAAAAAAGGTCTATTTTGAGATCAGCGACTACGCATCCAACTATATTTTCTTTGAAAATCCACATTGATTTCACAAGATTGCTGACATACCTCAGATGTTACGATGCATCTATCACATCCTGTGAGCGATGGCATCTCACTTCCATGTTTTTGCACGTTAAAAATAGCTATGCTATATTTCAAAATGACTTCTTGCTGATTAAACACCGTATGACCACTGACCTTATTCACGGCTACGAAGTCGTTATCGGCTTTGAAACCCACGCACAGCTTGCCACCCAATCCAAAATTTTCAGTCGCTCACCCACTGCTTTTGGTGCTGCGCCCAACACACAGGCTTGTGCAGTCGATATGGCTTTGCCAGGCACGCTACCCGTGATGAATAAAGAAGCTGTGAAGTGTGCCATCAAATTTGGATTGGCCGTTGGCGCTCACATTGCGCAGCGAAGTATTTTTGCTCGCAAAAATTATTTTTACCCAGACCTTCCCAAGGGCTATCAGATCAGTCAGTTTGAAATTCCGGTGGTGCAGGGCGGTTCGGTGACGTTTGACTTGGGCGATGGAAATAAAACGGTTCGCCTGGTGCGCGCTCACCTCGAAGAAGATGCAGGTAAGTCTTTGCATGAAAACTTTATGGGGCAAACAGGCATTGACCTGAACCGTGCAGGCACTCCATTGTTGGAAATTGTGACCGAGCCGGATATGCGCTCAAGCCGCGAAGCCGTGGCTTATGCCAGGGAGTTGCACAGACTTGTCGTTTGGATGGGGATTTGTGACGGCAATATGCAAGAAGGAAATTTTCGCTGTGATGCCAATGTGTCCGTTCGCCAACCTGGTGCTCTGTTGGGTACGCGCCGCGAGATTAAAAACCTGAACAGTTTCAAATTTATGCAGCAGGCCATTGACTTTGAGATTCGCTGGCAAATTCAGGAAATTGAAGAGGGCAGGGCGGTTCAACAGGCCACGGTGTTGTTCAATCCTGATACGGGCGAAACGCGTGCCATGCGTACCAAAGAGGACGCCGCAGATTACCGCTATTTTCCTGACCCCGACCTGCCGCCGCTTGTGATTACGCCAGAATGGATTGATCGGGTGCGCGTTGAAATGCCAGAATTGCCGCGTATGATGGCTGCTCGTTTTGTGGCGGACTACGCTTTGTCTGAGATGGATGCTCAAGCATTAACGCAAAATCGCGACGTGGCATCCTATTTTGAAGCCGCCACCCGTGTTTGTGGTCAGCCCAAGCTAGTGGGCAACTGGATCATGGGGGAGGTTTCAAGGCGTTTGAATCTGGAAGGTGTCACGATTGATAAAGCACCAGTCAAACCCGATGTGTTGGCATGGCTTGTCCGTCGCATTCACGATGGTATCGTTTCCAACAACAGCGCCAAAGTAGCCTTTGACCATTTATGGAAAAGTGCCGCCGTGTCAATATCATACAGCGAACAAGTTGATGGTGTGATTGAATCCTTGGGCCTCAAACAGACGAATGACACTCAAGCTTTGGAAACAATGATCGACTGTGTCATCACTGCCCATCCGAAAAATGTGGCCCAATACCGTGCAGGCAACGCCAAAGCACTCAATGCACTGGTGGGTCAAATCATGAAAGACAGTCAGGGCAAAGTCAACCCGCAGCAAGTCAATGAAATGCTACGCCAAAAACTGGTCAGGAACGCCGACGAAATCACGGTAAATTTGTTCTCACCCAAAGGATCAAACGACCACTCTTGACTCATTTGACTATATCAATTGGGACAATGCCGCCCTGCTGACGGGTTTGCAGACGGCACCGAGCAGGCTAAATCGGCTTAACTTTGCTACTAACTCAGCAGCATGCATGACATCATCGTTTTGCCCCGAGATAATAATTAAATCACCCAAATAACCAGTGGTGGCAATGGCATCCATGAACTGAAAACCGTCCATCCCCGGCATGTGCAGGTCTAACAGTATCAAGTTAAAGTGAGAAAATTTGGTGGCTAGGTGGTTCAGTGCTAACGTGCCGCTTGCGGCCGTGGTGACGACGGCCACACCCAGGCTTTCCAAAATGTCAGAGATCATTTCAAGCTGAAACGCATCGTCATCTACCAGTAATACTTTGCGATCGTGGCGATTGATCGCAGCTTTTATTTTTTGACCATGCGTTGGGTCAGAAGATTTCATGGGGAAGGTCTCGTTGGAGTTGGGTGATGGTAAATCTGATCGTCCATACATGAATTTTGGTTCATGTGATGTAGCCACTCGGCCGATGTTGGCAATGCCTGTTCTGGAACTTGTGCCAAAGACTCTTGCATGAGCGCCATATTATTGTCCAAACCCATCAGAATTTGGGATACACGGTCCTGAAACTGCATGGCCATCAATAATTTTTCAACCTCACTGCGAACGATAGTGCCGTGTTCGCGCATGGAGTCTGCCGATGCGCCTAGCTTGCGCACATGGCCTAATACATGTTCAACAAGCTCGCCTGAGAGCTTCACTGCACTTCTGTCATGCACAGTAGCCTCTTCAGCAACAGCCATGGTGGACTTCATGATGGACGCAATTTGCCACACACGGTCGCCTATGCGCTTACCCGTGTCAGCCGATCGTTGGGACAGCGCGCGGACCTCGGCTGCCACCACTGCAAAGCCACGCCCTGACTCACCGGCTCGTGCAGCTTCAATGGCAGCGTTCAGGGCGAGTAAATTGGTCTGCGCGGCGATGCTGCGCACCTCTTCGCTCATGATCTGCAATTCCAAAGTTTCTTTGGCCAGATTGCGAATATTGTCCAGCAAGGCATCTTTACCCACAATCAAAGTTGTCAGCGACAAGACTACAGGGCGCAGTTCGCGCTCGCAAAGGGTCAGCAGGCTAATGGCAGAGCTAGCGTTGACATCCTGCAATCTACCACCAATACCGGCCAGATCGAATTGTTTGATGACTGAAGCAAAACTATCGGACAGTTGCACGACGGCAGCTTCTGTTTGGGTTTTGACCATTTCAACCTGATGAGACCAGGCAGGTAACACGTTTTGTAGCAAGTCAATCAGTGCCAACGCATCACCAACTGCAGTATCATCACTTTGCAGCTCCGTCAGTTGTGTTTGCAGTGACTGTATGTGCGCCATCAACCACCAAACAGCACTAAAAGAGAGGCATGCGACACATGCCAGGAAAAACAAAGACAGCCACAATGAATCGAAGCAGACGGACAAAGTTGCCATCACAACAGTGCCCAAGGGAAAAAACCACACCCCCTTTCCAACTTGGCTGGAGGCATGCTGATCACCGATGTGCAAGGGGTCTGTCATGGTACACGAATTTCTCTTGGTGGAGGCTGATGCCTGTGGCTGTAAAAGTTCTCAATATAAAATGGTCATCTAAAAAAGTATCTTTATAAATCAGTAGGTGATGGATTTTATTCTCAGATTACCCAATAGACTTTATTGGAAACCTATTCTTTAATTATTTCAACATATTGTTTTTCCTGCCACTGTTAGCGTGTCATTTACAGATCAACATCTTGAGCGATGTTTCCAATAAAGTCTAATATTTCATATTTGTAACTGCGTTATAATAAATTGAAATTAAACAATTTGTTAAATGATAAATTTAAATTACAACCTGATGCTGCGGCTGTGCAATCGTAACCGTTTAGACCCCGCCACCGTCATTCCCGCGAAGGCGGGAATCCAGACTGACTTTTTGTATCCATGAAGACCAAAATACACTGGATTCCCGCCTTTGCGGGAATGACGAAATCTGGGCCAGTGGCCTAAACGGTTACGTGCAATCACATTCAAGAAATAATCTGCAGTACGATGATTTTGTCTGCGTACTGCACGTACTGCACCAAGCAAAACACGCAAGCCCACAGGTACCATGAGCCGACAAATGGCACGACGGCTAACATGTGCAGAATGATATATCATTGCTCACGTCTAGCAGAACAGCAAATGTACCAAACCACACCTTGCTTTACCGAGAGTACGGAATTAACACTGGAATTGACATGGAACAAGCGCCTTCGAATACTGCCACTACTGTTTTAGTGGTCGATGATGACGAATTTAGTCGTGACGTGATCACGGAAATGCTAAGGGCACAAGGTGTCACCAATATGCTTGTGGCAGACGGTGGGTTGAGCGCTTTGCGTGTCTTGGCGGGCATGAAACGCCTACCTGACTTGATGATTTGCGATATTTTTATGCCCGACATGGACGGCATTGAGTTCATGTCAGCTTTGGCCAAACAGCCTTATACGGGCAGTATTGTGTTGATCAGTGGCAGTATTGAAACCTTGTCTATGGCTCGTGATTTGGCGGTTGCTGAAGGCATCAAGTTGTTAGGTTCATTTACAAAACCCTTGAATCAGAGTGCCCTGGCTTCGGTTTTGCAAATGAGTCTGGTACAGCGTGCCGTCAGTGTCATGGATAATCCGTGACTTTTGGTGCTGCCGTCAAGCGCCACCACTGGCTTGAGTCACCTGGATAAATTACGGCGCGCTTTACTATCAACCATTTATCTTCTGTCATCAATACGGAGTGATTGTCATGATCAAAAACCACATTTTGTTTTTTGCCTTGTCCGCGCTCATGTTGTCTGCATGTACCCAGCAAGAGCAGCCACCCCCATCGGTGCCTGCGTCTGTGGTCAGTCAACCTGCATCGGCAGTCAGCGCACCCGTTGCTGTGAACGTGGAAGAAAAAGTTTTGAATATTTACAACTGGCCTGACTATGTGCCTGAGGGTATGTTGGCTGCATTTGAAAAAGAAACCGGCATCAAGGTCAATTACGACACATTCGAGACCAATGAAGCCTTGCACGCCAAGCTGGTGGCTGGCAACACGGGCTATGACATTGTGGTGCCTGGTTCAGTATTTGCCAAACCCCAGATTGAAGGCGGCTTGATGCAGCCCCTGGACAAAGCCAATATCAAAAATTTGAGCAATCTTGACCCCGCCATCATGATCACACTGGTCAAGGCCGACCCTGGCAACAATTACCTGGTGCCTTGGGCGTGGAGCTTTACCACAGTGGGCTGGAATAAAACCAAGGCTCAGAAAGCGCTAGGCAAGATGCCTATGCCAGAAAACGCCTGGGACTTGGTGTTCAAGCCAGAATACACCAGCAAACTTAAAGCATGCGGTATTGCTTATCTGGATTCACCCACCGAAATCATTCCGGCTGCTTTGCACTACATTGGCAAGGATGCTTATTCCCATGACCCAGCTGATTACAAACTGGCTGCCGACATGCTGGCTAAAGTGCGTCAAGACGTTCGGATTTTTAGTGCAACCATGATTGACGACTTGGCAGGTGGCAAGGCTTGTGTGGCTATCGGTTGGGCAGGCGACATCAACATTGCAGCCAACCGCGCCAAAGACAACAAATCCACTGACGAGATTGAAGCCTTGTTGCCCAGCACGGGTGCATTGATTTTCTTTGACACCATGGCCATTACCAAAGATGCCAAACACCCAAAAAATGCGCATAAGTTCATTGATTTTTATTTACGTCCCGAAAACGCTGCCCTGATGACCAATACCATGCGCTATCCTACCGCCAACAAGGCGGCCATTAGCCAACTGAAGCCTGATATTGCCAGTAACAAGTCCATTATTGTTGAAACAGACTACTTCTCCAAAATGATTCCGCCGAGCAGCTTCAGCAACGAAGCTCGTGCTGCTTTAGCCAGCGCTTACAACAGCTTTAAAAAAGGCAAGTAAGTTACTTTAGACACTCAGTTTAGGCATTCGGGCTTCCCACTTAAGGCGGGACAGAGATGGAGTCGCAAGCCCATTCGTAACCGTTTAGACCCCCCCCCCCTCAGCATTTTTAGGATTTTGGCATTGTGTGCAGTCTTAGCGATCACTGGGTTCTATACAGATCAACAACTTCTGTTCATTGCTATGGACGGTTATGGACAAATTTCCCAAAAG
>CAIXMC010000334.1 GCA_903920405.1 uncultured beta proteobacterium | reverse complement strand
ATTATTTTCACTAAACCGTTATGAAAATTGATATTTGTGACTTCGATGGAGTTCACCCTTTGGGTGAGAGCGCTACGCACCCGATTGAGCTACTGGCGGCGCGTCTGGGGGTGTTGTTCCTCCTTGCAGGCAGTAGCCTGCAGCGTCGTCACGCCTACCCAGACATGCCGCCAGTAGCCCACTCGGGCGCGTTCAACTGAGGAATCCAGGTTCAAGGCGATCACGAAATTTCCTGAATACCTCACCTATCTGGTTAATGCGAAGGTTTTCATATTTGATCACTTCAAAACCCAGTTCTGTCAGCTTGGCCGCCACGTCGCGTGCATCATTAACAGGGGTGGGCAAGGGGTACTTGTAACTGGCATTGCCAATCACCAGAGCGATTTTTTGTGCAGAATATTCCGACGTACTGTGTGTCGGCGAATTGCGAGAATTGCCATGCGAACCCGCCTGAGCTGTCAGCGCAAGCATCAACACCATCATGACAAATATACAGCGTTTCATATTTCAATGACCTTTCTCGGCTTCAAACGCAGCAACACCCTCTTCAAGAGTGCCTGCCCGTGCCACACTGGCACACACCATGAAAGAGCGTGCTTCAGTGTCTTCAAAACTGACAAACCTGATAGGTTCAACGGTACCGAAATAATGGCGATGGTGATCATCGTGAGCGTTGTCGTAACCAACCACTCGCCCATTGTCACCAGGATGAATGTGGCAGGGTGAATTTGTTCTACAGCCAGTTCCGTCATTCCCGCGAAGGCGGGAATCCAGAACGCACTAGATTCCCGCCTTCGCGGGAATGACGAAAATTCAACAACTTGCCTTCAGAACAAATTCACCCTGCATTTGACCCAGTTGCGTTTTGACTATGGTGCTTCAAGTTTGCTTGATTCTCTCGATGCACAACGGTCACTGTTTGCAGCTCAGCAGTCGCTGATTCAACCGCGTTTGGCTGTTTTTCAGAACAGAATAGCGTTTTTCAAAGTGCTGGGGGGCGGGGTTTGAGTGGGTTTTTGTAGAACAAATTGGCCTCTAGCGCTCATAAATACCGCATTTGCAGCTATCGAAACAATATTGATTGTTTTGTCAACCCACCGCGTCACCCCAATGCCCGGCAGCAGTTGATGGCAGTCTGACTAAGGATATGGTCAATACTAAGTTCCGCATTTGGCCGTCAGATTTGGGCGCACTGCGTCGTTACACATCGCTTATGTGGCTAGGCCACACTGCGCGCTTTGCGCCTAGCATTGCATCTTTAACTCTGACGGCCAAATGCGGAACTTATTATTGACCATATCCTAAGCCCCCCAAACGCCAATCACACGCTGCCCCACCATTTCATCGTGCTGCCAGATGCGATCTTCCCATGATCTGTCGGGGTGTCGGTCAAAAATCATCAAATGCGATTCATCTGCGCCACAGCGATCGGCATAGTCAGCGGTTTGCACCAGACCCTGTTTTTGGGTGGCTTCCAAACTCTGGTGCAGAATTTTGAGTTCAATCACCACGCGCTGCACCGTGCCAAGGTAGCCCAAAGATTCATCGACAGGCCATTCCAAAAAGAGGTCAGTGCGCCTGCGCCCCAAGCCATATTCGCGATTGATTCGCCCGCAGCCGTTCACAATGCGCTGCAAAAAGGCCTGGAGCAGCAATTGCGGGCCAGCTTCCTTGTAGTCAAATTTTTCCAGCCAGGCGTCGGAGTTTTCACGAAAGAACTGTTGAAACGCGGTTAGCAGTTTTTTCATGTCCAAATGGCGACGGGCATTCAGATACCAAGGTTGTTGGTGAGCAATGACCACCTGCGCCGGCCAGGTGAGTTCACGCGGAATGATTTCACGGTAAATGCGATTAGAGATGGTCAGCATGGGCCGTTGGCAAATCAACCCTAGGTCTTCAACGTATTGCAGGTCATCGGTTAAAAAATGTTCCGACACGGACCCGCCTTCCAAAAGCGCCGCCACAATGCCATGCACCCTTGGTTCTTTCAATTTGTCGGTCAATTGATCCAGGTGCGTTGCACGGCTTTGAATCAGCCGTTCACGAGCCGCTTTGTAGCGCTCCAGTGTGATGGGTGTGCTGGGGTTACGCGCAGATCGGTCTTGCCAGGTCACTTCATACCCCAAGGCATTGACCAGCCAAGGTTGTCCGGTGGTGTCTTGCCACAGTTCAGGGTAAATGGCCTTGTCTATTAACTGGCCAGTGGCATCTTCATGCTGCTGCCAGAGTGCTTGGGTTTCATCAGGGGTGAGATTACCCAGACGAAGCGACACGGCCTTGATGTTGAAGGCCGAACCGCCTGTGATGATTTCATGGTGGGCAGTGTGGATACGGTAGTCGCGCACATCGCGAACGCCACACAAAATCATGGCCTGCGGGAAGGCATACGGTCGCTGGGCGTAACCTGCGCGAATCTGACGCAAGAGCGAAATCAGGGTGTCGCCCACCAGTGCATCGACTTCATCAAGCAACAAAATCACAGGTTTATCGGTGGTTTGTGCCCAGTACGCCAGCAGGGCAGTCAAACGTTCATTGGGGTCAAGACCGCCATTTTTTTCGAGCCACGCTTGAAGATTCAAGTCTTTGAGGTAATACGCCGCTTGACGGGCAATGGCTTGGGTGATGGCGGACATGCCGCTTTCAATATGGCTTCGTGCCGCTTGCGCGCCTTCAATATTGGCATAGAGCACACGGTACTGCCCCTTTGCATTCAGGTGATGCATCAGCGCCAGCAGCGAAGTGGTCTTGCCGGTTTGCCTGGGGGCGTGCAGTACAAAGTAACGCTTGTCATCTATTAGCGATTCAATTTCTGGCAAATCGAATCGCATAAGCGGATCGATCATGTAGTGGTCAGCCGCAATGGACGGCCCTGCTGTGTTGAATTTTTTCATGGGGTATGGGGTATGGGGTGTGGTTACAAGGTCATCAATAGATCATAAAAAGTGCCTGTAACGCTTGATGGACGTGCGTTAGTAGCTATCAATTTCATATCAATGGGGGTTCGCCCATGGAACGCGCGAGTGGATTGTGGCTCCCCACTTAGGATATGGTCAATAATAAGTTCCGTATTTGGCCGTCAGAGTTGGGATGCAATGCTAGGCGCAAATCGCGCAGTGTGGCCCAGCCACATAAGCGATTTGTAACGACGCAGTGCGCCCAAATCTGACGAGCCAAATGCGGAACTTATTATTGACCATATCCTAAACCGTTATGAAAATTGATATTTGTGACTTCGATGGAGTTCACCCTTTGGGTGAGAGCGCTACGCACCCGATTGAGCTACTGGCAACACGTCTGGGGGTGTT
>CAIXMC010000333.1 GCA_903920405.1 uncultured beta proteobacterium | reverse complement strand
TCATAACGGTTTAATGAAGGTAATAAGCATGTGGTCAACTGAGGAATCCAGGTTGAATCGCACCCCGTTGAATCACAACCTTTCGTAAGCGTTTCCAAGGAAAATCAATTGAACAGAATCAATGACTGCCACCCGGCCCATCCCATCCCGATTTTGATGTATCACCAAATTGACGATGCACCACGAAAGGGAGCCAGTTTTCGAAGCCTGTATGTGGCCCCCGGTGCTTTTGCACGCCAAATGGGGTCGCTTCATTTTTTAGGTTACCGTGGTTTGTCAATGACAGCGCTGATGCCTTACCTGACAGGCGAGAAGCGTGGCCGGGTGGTGGGGATCACTTTTGACGATGGTTACCTCAACACGCTGCACAACGCGCTGCCTGTTTTGAAAACGCATGGTTTTTCTTCCACTTGCTACGCCGTGAGTCAGCGATTGGGGCAATCCAATGATTGGGATCAGGAAGTAGGCATGGCTTTTGCGCCGTTGATGAGTGCTGCGCAACTGCGTGAGTGGGTGGCAGGCGGTCAAGAGGTAGGGGCGCACACACGGCATCATCTGTATCTGCCCCAACTGACAGATGCCGAGTGCAACCATGAAATAACGGCGTGCCAGACAGAGCTGCAAGAAGCCATTGGGTCACCTGTTCAGCATTTTTGTTACCCCTTCGGCGGCTATTGCTATCGACATGCCGACATGGTCGAACAGGCTGGATATGCAACGGCTACCACCATAACACGAGCACGCTGCCAAGTGGGTGACAATCTGTGGCAGTTGCCGCGTGTGACGGTGGTACGTTCCACCCTGTTGGCGCTCTTTTGGATCAAGCTGGCGACCACGTATGAAGATCGGCACACAATGTATGAATAGCGCTGTCAAGCGACTGCGCATTGCGGTGCTCAATCGCCACTTTTTGTCCACAGGCGGCGGTGCCGAGCGCTATTCCATGGCATTGGTAGAACAATTGGCAGCGCAGCATGAGATTCATGTGTTTGCTCAGCAAGTGGGGCACAGTTGGCCCGGGGTAACTTACCACCACGTTCCCAAATTCTTGAGCCGTCCACGCTGGTTGAACCAGTTGTGGTACGCCACGGCCACCTGGTGGCAGACGAGATCCGGCTTTGATGTGGTGCATTCGCATGAAAACACCTGGCATGGTCAGGTACAAACGATGCATGTGTTGCCCATCAAATATAACCTTTTTGTGGGGCGGCAGGGTTGGGGTTACGCCTGGCGATGGGTTCAAGTGCTGTTGAGTGTGCGTTTGCTGGTGTATTTGGCGCTGGAATGCAGCCGGTTTTCACTCAAGCGCCCACGCACCATCGTGCTGACATCACAAACGCTGGTGGCTCAGACCTTAACGGCTTATCCGGCTTGCAAAACTGCCATTCAAGTGATCACGCCGGGTGTTGATGGAGTGAAAGGTGCGAGCACTGCGGCAGAAAAATTATCCGCCAGAAAAATCCTGGGTTTGCCGGAATCTGGCTACTGCATTGTGTTTATTGGCAACGATTACCGCAAAAAAGGACTTGAAACCTTGATTCAGGCACTTTATCTTTTGCCGTCCAGCAGTTATGTGGCTGTCGTGGGTCACGCAGCGCAAGTCCCCCTGTTTAAGGCGCAAGCGGCGGCAGCGGGGTTGGAGCATCAAGTTTATTTTTTAGGCCCACTGCCCGATGTGAGCCTGGCTTACACGTGTGCAGATTGCCTGGCACACCCTACTCATGAAGACACTTTTGCCATGGTGGTCCTTGAAGCCTTGTCACATGGCTTGCCCGTGGTGGTGAGCAGCATGCGCTACTGCGGCATTACAGCCTTGTTGCACCACGAGCGTGAAGCACTGGTGCTCGATGACCCGCGCAACGCCCAGGCACTGGCACAAGCTCTGTTGCGATTGATGAATGACCACGCCCTGGTCTTGCGCCTGCAATCTGCCGGTCTGGCCTTTGCCAAAAGATACCCATGGTCTGTGCTGGCGCAACAACAGGCCTTGATTTATCAGACGATGGCGGCCAAGAGGGGGTGATGGCTTGGGGGATAACCGGATCAGCACGCCTATAGGGGTGCAATGCAAAGTGATGTGGAGCAACACAAAAACCAAATCCCCCCTAACCCCCCTTTTTCAAAAGGGGGGACAAATACAGCGCTGTGCCCAAATAGGCTAACC
>CAIXMC010000332.1 GCA_903920405.1 uncultured beta proteobacterium | reverse complement strand
GGCTGATATCGGGAAGTTATTTTTAGCCATATCCTAAGGATTGTAAAAACAGGTTCACCCTAGGTACGGCGGGGAATATCCAGTACGACATAGTTCGCTTTTGATTCTAAACACAATTTACTAGTGAACCAATTCACCCTGGGGCCTTAGTGGTGAGGCTCGCGGGCTCTCTGCCGGAATACAGGGAGAAGCAAAATTTGATGCTGCAACCGGGGATGCAAAGCTGAAGGGTTCAGCATCTGTAGGTCCAGGTGGGTTTGGATTGGGTATAGAAAAAGAAACCAAGCCACTACCCAAAGGTGACCCCCTCAGCAATTATCAGGTGCTGGATGGTGCTGGCTATATTCCAAGGTCAATAGACAAGTCAGGACCACCGCGCAGTGAGTCGGGAGATGGTGCTCTGAACGGACTTTTGCCACCCAAGGCAATGGCAGGGGGTGAAACGGGTGCTGTGGGCGTGTCGTACAAACCTGGTGGCGCCAGTGACGGTAAATCCCGTATGGGAGCGTCCGAGATGATGGCCGTAGGTGCAGGCGTGGCGGCATTTGGTACTGCAGGCACCGTCAGCGCAGCGCAATCTCAAGCCGACCAAGCGGCTACTGATACCACCAACAGCCTTGGCAATGCGCGCACGGCGAGTGGTGCCGCAGGCTCGGCAGCAGCGGGAGCAGATGCTCAATCTGGCGAGGCACAAGCGCACAGTGGAAGCGCGGCCCGTGGAGAACAGCAAGCGGGTGATCAGGCAGGGCAGGCCAAAAATGCACAACAGGTCAGCAGTACTGCAAGCGGTGAAGCGACTCACCATGCAGGTGAGGCTGGGTCATCTGCTGGTGAATCTGGAAACCACCAACAGGCATCCACGCAGGCAGCCAGAGAGTCCGCCCACGGTTCAGAAAAGTCGGCTGATGCGCAAGGCACAGCGACCGATGCTTCCGGGCAGGCGAGCGCTTCTGCTGCACGCACCACGGAAAGTCAGCGTACATCTGGCCAGGCAGCGGGCGAGGCAAAGCAAGCCCAGGGAGATGGTACCCATGCGTCCCAGGAATCGCAGAATGCGGAATCGACGTCCCAACAACACTCGTCAACTGCAGCTTCGCAACAGCACGAGGCCACAGATGCGGCGGGAACTTCATCCGAACAAGCCAGTCACGCTGAGTCTTTAGTGCATACTGCCCAGAACTCAAAGGAACAGGCCACGCACGAAGCTCAGTCAGCGAATGCAGAAAAAGAGGAAGCTGCCAACCGCGCCCAAGCCGCAGAGGCTGAAAGGACAGTGGCCGATACTGAAGCGGCTGAGGCTGAAAATGCCTTGGGTGCCGCTCACGATGCAGAACAACAGGCAAACACCTCGGCGGAATCTGCGCAAGGCGGTGCCAGCGCGGCCTCGGAGTCTGCTGCACACGCTAGCGAAGCACAGACCAATGCGACGCAAGAGTCCGCTGGATCGGAGGCTTCGCAGCAACTCGCCCAGAGTCATGCCGAGGAAGCATCTCACTCTACCGATGCAGCACACGATCAAGAACAGCTTGCCGAAAAGTCCCACGGTGAAGCTACTCAGGCTTCAGAGGCCTGCCTGACCTATGCCAGCGATGCCAAGGAAGCACAAACACAGTGTGGGAATTTGCATGAACAAGGTAACCACGCCAACGAAGAAGTTCTGAACGGACAAACGAGTTGCAATACATGCGCGCAGCAGGCTGGCAGTGCATGCGCTGATGCGCGCACGGAACTGACAAGCTCCGAACAAACCCTGTCCCAAATACGAGAAATAATGGCGAAGGCTGCCCAGTTCAAGGCCGAGATCGACCGGATTCGCGACGACACTGAGCGCATTCGCCAGGAAACACAGGATTGCTTGCGTGAGGCAGAACGAATGCGGGATCAGTCGATGCAAGACGAGCGAGAGGCGGAGCGGGCGTGTCATGATGCGGAGCATCGTTGCGATTGCGCGAGCTCAGCAGCCTCAATGGCGTGGTCTCATGTGTGAGTGTCATGAGCGCGGAAATGACTGAAGTGCATCTTTGGGACGAATTGACCAATGTCAGATTTCCTGATCCGTATGCGTATTTCATCAAAAACTCAGGAAATTGATTTGGCACTTAATTTTGGAAAAATTGGAAGGCTTCACAGGGAGAATTTTCATTTTTCATGGAAAAAAGTGCCAAACCAAATTCCCTGCGGATCAGGAAGTCTGACCTTGAGCGTGAACTGGTGCGACGCATCGGTGAACGACTCTACGGTCAGGGAGGTCGCCATGCAAAGTCATAAGTCCCCGTTTAACGCAAAAAACGCGGGCTGATACTGCCAGGACTGTCGAAGCGATTGCTGCACGTTTCTTGTTATAAAAAAACTCACTCAGTTGAGTGCAGCTTTACAGGAGAACATCGCCGCTTCCACATCACCTTAAATCGCACCCGTCCCAATTCCATCACCACATTCCCCGGATTGCGCTTCGCTTCATCCGGGCTACCGGATAAAAATTTCGCCTGGGGGCAAGCCCCCAGACCCCCCAACATCCAAACATCCATAAGGGGTAAAGAAGTAAAGACTCAAGGGGTAAGAAGAGTCCTGGCAAGACGGAAACCAGCGAAGTCGTTACTGCTATCCGCGGAGTACTGGAAGCGGATGGCCGAGCGCAAGTTCCTCGGGATGATGTACCAACTGCCCCCGCGAAGCACACGCACTTTCTGCTCCCCGACGCTTAACCATGCGCTTCCGTCCGTGGGCGCACTGGTGTAATCGCTTTGGCCAAGTCTTCCAGACTGATGCCGCCATTTTGGCCAGGCTGCGGGGTGTCTGGCAATGGCTCTGGCTTGAGGCTGGCCAGGAGGTAGTAATTGCCTCGCAGGTCATTGACCAGACTGGGGCGCTGTTCATGACCAGCTCGGCGTGCCTGTTCGTCCACACGGTCTTTGACTTGCTCCAGTGCGGCGCGTATTTCAACCCCGGGGGTGGAGAGCGTTTGGGACAGTTCCCAGGTAAACAGCCCGTGGTCAGCAGATCGGCCGGGCACATAATCCAGCGCCTTCTGGTTACGCCCGGCACTCATCATGATGATTTGGCCCGTTGTAGGGTCGGCGCGTTCGAGTCCACGTGTTCCACCTATCGCGCGGGTGCCGGTCTTGGGGAAGGGGTTGTCGCGGCACGCATCAATCACCAGCAGGGCGAAACGGGCATCTTTCAGGGCATCTTGAACATCGATCAACGGCACGCCGTCGCGCTGAACCTGCGCATCGCTTTTGGCTGCAATGTCAATGGGCAATAAAAGCTGGCTGCTGTTGATTTGCACGCCGTGGCCTGCAAAATAAAAAGCAACTTCGTCGCCTTTCTGGATGCGACCCTTGAAGGCGTCGATGGTGCTCCACAGTGTGTCACGGTCCAGATCGTTGGCCATCGTGACTTCAAAGCCGGCCTTTTTGAGAACCTGTGCCATCAGACGCGCGTCGTTGCGTGCGTTTTTCAAGGGAACAATCTGGCTGTAGGCGTCGTTACCAATCACCAGAGCCATCCGACGCTCGGCAGCAAGATGTGCCGGGGTGTACTCCAACACCGCCGCTTGCGCCACGCTGCAAAATGCAATACCTGTCAAGGCAAACAAACAGAAAGTGGCACCGCGGAAAATATTGAAATATGAACCGGTGGTCATCACCTGTCCCTGGCTACTTGACTTCTTCAATGGCTTCCACGGTGCTGGCACCGTAACGGGCGACGACACCGAGTTTGCGGGCGATGTCGCTGTTGGCATTGTCCACAGCAAATGGGCCTTCAACATCAAAGTTTTTGCCAAAGTCTTTGGCCGAATCGGTCAAGTAAGCCATGATATAACTGGTGCCGACGGGGCCTTGGGCTGCAATAGCCCATTTGGGGCGTGGAAAACGATGTGTTCCCGCCCCGATATAGTTGTTTTGATCAATCTGGTTTGGGAACAGAACGTAAAACTTGCCGTCGCTTGCAACGTGTAGAAGGTAAAGGTATCCAGCCTGTTGTGTTGTGACCGAAAAATCAAGCAAATCCCTGCCAATCGTAAGTCTTGGGCTGGTTATGGACAGGCTCACCGGGAAGCCAGAGTCTGCCGCAGCGCGCAGTGTTTCAAGTGTTCGGTTGGAGTTTGTCACCGGTGTGGATGCGCCATCACGGGTACTACCCACAAAACTCATGGGCAACGCTTCATTGCCAACAAAGGTGATCGTTTGTTGTTTTTTAAACCGATTGTTGATAAATGCTTGCGAGCACGTTTGAAGTTCTTTGCCATCAACAATGCCGTTGCCGTCACGGTCTGCAGAACCACCAGTCAGGCAAGACGCCCAGGCCTGGGTAGCCCAACTCCCGGAGGGACTTGCGAATGAAATTTCGTTGTCGGCCGAGGCTGCCACATACAGCGTTTGGATCTGCTTGCGTGCTACAACACCCAGGGCGCGAAACCCAAATTCCTTGTTTACTGCACCACCACAAACGTAATCTGCATCGGCTGCAGAGCCTGACTTATGGGCAGCGTTCACATAAACCTTGGGTACGGCATCTTTTGAAGCGTGCGGCAAATTCTTGGTGGCAGCACCACCAGAAAAGCAAGAGTCGTTGAACATGACCACCTGACTGGCTTTGGCGGCAAGGTCTTCCATCGATGCTTTCAGTTGAACATCCTCAAAAAATTTCAGGTCGGATGTCACCAGGGATTCTGTACATTTGTTGTCCGTACCACTGCTTTGATAACCATGACCCGAATAGTACAAAAAGACTTTGTCACCATCAGCGATACTGTTTTTGAAATTCAGGAGGGCATCACGCATGCCAGTCAGCGTCAGTCCATGGTTACTCATCCGTTGGATATTTTGCCCCGGCACCCCCATGCTTTTGGCAATGGTGACCGCCATTTCTCCGTCTTTGTCAATTCCAGGCAGATAGTTTGGTGTGCCGTTGTAGTCAATGGTCATAATGAGCGCATGGTTGGCAGCTTGGGCAGGGTTCACCAAGCAAAGGCAACCAGAGGCCAGTATTGCCATGGCAAGCGAGCAAGAAGGGAGTGGGGCAGTGTGTTTCATAGGTCAAAATGTGTGGTGGGATAAAAAAAGAGTCAGGGTTTTAAAGAGCGCGGGCTACTGGATTGGGAATATCTCTGGCGCGTTCGCCTTCGCTGGCGGCAGATAGAAATGCCGTGTCCCGATAGGGGTCAGGATCAGGCTTTTGAGCTTTGCTTGCCCAATCCAAGGGTTCATGGGTAGTCCCTGAAAAATCTGTTGTCACTGGGCACGCCGAAACTCAACGCGACGATTTCTGGCTTCAAAAGTGACACCAGCGACCACTGGGCGACTGTTGCCAAAGCCGTAGGCCTCCAGCCGATGGGCGGCAACGCCCCGTCCAATTAAATGGTCTCGTGCAGAAAGTGCCCGGGCACACGACAGTTTTTCATTGAACAGAGGATCGCCGCTGGCATCGGTGTGGCCTGCTATCGTGAACCGTGCCTTATTGGTCTCGGCGCTGTTCATGGCATTCGCAAGTCGGTTAAGCTGGCCTTTATCAGATGGACTCAACACATGACTGGCATGGGCAAACTGCAACAGCAAATCAAGCTGGGGGGCTCCTGCCGGTGCCATGGCAATAACCGCCAGAGTTTTTTCGTTGGCACTGCCTTTCCTGGCCAGACAGGCACCGTTCGTATCAGGCAGTACCAAAGCCCCCTTGGGAACCCAACTGTCGTTGGAAAAGGTGCCACCGGAGTTATCCTCCTTGACGGCAGCGCTTGTGGGCGTGGAGAGTCGATGAACCATGTCGGCCTCAGTCAGGTCGGCTGCCTGCGCAAGCGAGGCCATCAAACCCAGGACCAGCAGGACCAACGCCACAGGTCTGGCTGCGATGATCCTCTGGATACCCTCAATGATGAAATTGGCCCAGTAGCCCGGATGAAGTGCAACGGAATCCGGGTGGCTCGTGTTTGCTCTTCCCGTATTCCGCTTCGCTACATACGGGCTACGGGTTCTTTGCTTCACGCTGCGGCTGATTGTCAACGGAAAAAATGGCATGGATCCTCCTGCGGTTTGAATACGGCGGGTTCAGGGTGATACTTCACGCAAGGTTGCCATGGCGGCACCGTAGGGCAAGGTAACTT
>CAIXMC010000331.1 GCA_903920405.1 uncultured beta proteobacterium | reverse complement strand
TTCCAACTTCTCTTTTTGTGGCTTAGTCAACAAGCCATTGCTGACAATAAAGGCCTTTTCTGTCGCTTTTGGCCCGGGTAACTGATTTAGACGATTCAAAAGGTCTCTGTATTCGAGTCGCTCAGTTCGCACATAAGCCAACTGCTCAAAGGCGCGTGGCATATCGCCAGCGCCCTTAAGTTCTACCAATACAGCCGCCTTTCGGTTGGATGAGGCAAACAAAAACAAGCCATCACATTTAGGTTTGTTGTCAGTAAAAACACAACCATCCAGAACAATAGCCATCACCTTTTCGCCTGACTTGGGGCAAAGCTTGACCTTCTTGCCTTCCTCAGAAAAACCGTATTCACTCAAACAAATAGGATGTGTATCAGCGAATTTTTGACAAACACAGTGCTGAAACGGTTCAATATCTATCACTGCTGGCTCTCCCACTCCAAGTTGCGCATTTGCTCATACACCCGATTGATATTGTTGAAGTTTTCCAGTAGCCGGTCGTCCAACAAGCCAAGATTACGGTCTAACAACGGCTGGGCATCGTGCGTAGATAAAAAGTAGGCATTGACATCATCAGGGTTTAATGGGTAAAGTGCCTCAATGCCCGCGTTGTCTATTTTCAAATGTTTGATAGTGTGCCGTTTTAAATGATTGTTGACCGATTCAACAATGTACGGGCTGTGCGTGCTAATGATGAACTGCGTGTTGGGGAACGCTCTGAGCAAATCACCGGTAATGCGCTGCTGCCACTGTGGGTGCAAATGCAAATCCAGTTCGTCGATCATCACAATTGCCTCAGCCGCAAGCGGTTCATCAAGATGCGGGTTAGCCATGGCCATGCGAGCGCTCAGGTCAATAACCATACCCAGCAGTGTTTTGTAACCATCACTCAACTGCATGATGTTGAATAGTTCCGTACCTTGCTTCACTACAAAACGGAGGGGATTCAGACCAATGTGTGGATCGTTCAAGTCTGGGAAAACACGTTGAACAGCCTGCCTGACACAGTCAAGTTCCTTCAAAGAAATGTCAAAACTTTTCTTTGCTTTTTGCAGCCGGTGTTCTTCATTTTCTTTGTTATAAAACCATATAAAAGAAGATTTAAAACGACTATCAGCATTAAGTGCATTGGCCAGAGCCTCAAAGCGCGCGTGCTGATGTGTAATACCCTTGCGAGTCAGCGGCACATCAAGCAGTGCACGACTCACACCGTAATAAGTAAATATTGGCAGATTAAAAATTGCGTCTGAATTAAGCGGGTCAATAATTGACTCATCCAGAAACTGTCTTAATGCTTTAACACCCAGACCCGCAGGTATTGAGCGTGTGGATGTGGCGCTTTTGTCTCGGCGCGTCATTCGGTCCCAAGCTATGCCGTTTGTGGCATGCAAGACTATCCGCGCATATGGCGCTATCTTGTTATTGGTCTGATAAATATCGCCGGTTTTTTTAAACGTAAGCCCAGCAACCTGAGGCAAATGGGACAACACCTCGCCCAAACCAATTGCAATGCCATCAAGGATGCTCGTCTTACCGCCCCCGTTCGCGGCTAATAGCAATGTCATCCTTGAACACAGCTCAATATCAAGGGTCTTTTTACCCCGAAAATTTTCCAAAATAAGCCGTTTTAACTTCATCATCATGCTCGCAGGTTAACGTGAAATACCTCAAAAATCATAGCGCTACTTCTGGGAGCGCGGGCATCCTGCCCGCATTCGGCGGGCGGGACACCCGCGCTCCCAGGGGGTATTTCATCATTTGGGGTGGCAAAACTGGCATGAAAGTTAGTCAAATAGCGTAAATGCGCATTAAACCGCACAAGCCACCGTATCAGGCTTTTCGCGGTCAAAAACCTCATTAGCCCACAGCATCACAATCATTTCATCAGTGCCAATGTTGGTAATGTCATGCGACCAGCCCGGCACGGTTTCAACCACTGTGGCCCTGTCGCCCGAAGTTTGAAGCTCGTGCGTTTCACCCGTCTGGACATGTCTGAACCTGAAGCGCGCCTGACCCTTGATGACCAAAAACTTCTCGGTCTTGCTGTGGTGGTAGTGCCCGCCACGGGTCATGCCGGGGTGCGCAGTGAAGTATGAAAACTGACCACAATCAGGCGTTTTAAGCATTTCTGCAAACACGCCACGCGGATCACCGTGCTGCGGTATGGCGTAGGCAAACGATCCAACGGGCAAATAGCTCATGTAGGTGGAGTACAGCGCACGCACCAGCCCAGTGCCCACACGTTCAGTCATCAGCGTCGTGCGGCTGTCTTTAAAGCTTTGCACCAGCCTGGCCAATTCACCCACGGTGGTGGTGTACTGGGGTGTCACGCTGGCAAAGCCATCTGGCCCGGCGGCTGCATCTGCGCCGTCCAACAATTGCACAAATCGGTTCACCACATCGTCCACATACACCAGTGTGAGAGGTGCAGCGGGGTCATTCACCTGAATGGGCAGGCCACGCGCTATGTTGTGGCAAAACGTGGCCACCGCAGAGTTGTAATTGGGCTGGCACCATTTGCCAAACACATTCGGAAAACGAAAAACATGCACTGGCGAACCCGTCGCAGCGCCATAGCTACGCACTGCCATTTCGGCCTCTTGCTTGCTGCGACCATAAGCGTTGTCTAGTGCTGCCTGTGTGGACGAGGTCAGCACCACAGGCACGCGCCGGCCTGATGCCGCCAGAGCATTGCATACAGACTGCGTTAAGCCAGCGTTGCCAATGGCAAACTCTGCGGGGTCTTGCGGTCGATTGACGTCGTCCAAATGAAACACAAAATCAGCCGTTGCCAGCGCTTGTTGCACATCGTGCGGCTGGGTGGTAAGGGTTGTACCTACAACGTCTGCGTGACCCAATTCGGACAAACGCAGGCTAAGGTTTTTGCCGATGAAACCGTCGGCACCGGTAATCAATACTTTCATAACTGCACCTGGTTAGACACTGGCTGCGCACCACGCGTCTCATCGTACGCCCATTGATAGGCAAGTTCAACCAGCTCTATCATTGTTGCAAGCGACATGCTGACATAAGATATTTCTTCGTATCGCAAAATAACAGCAAACGGATTAAGG
>CAIXMC010000330.1 GCA_903920405.1 uncultured beta proteobacterium | reverse complement strand
GTAAAATTGATCCGCCAGTGCCTGCGCAATAGGCCATAAATTCCCACAAAAAACTATCCACTGGGTATTGGGTCAGGCTGTACATGCCCATCGAGGCTGCCACCAAAGGCACGTTGTCCACAATGGCGCTCACCATGCCGATGAGGGTCACAATCACATCCATACGCCCAATGCTTAAGTCTAGCCACAAGGCAACCGATCGCAAAATGTGGCTGTGCTCCAAAGACGCAACAGCCAATAAAATCCCGATAAAAAACAGGATGGAGGCCATGTCGATTCGGGTGAGTGCATGTGCAAGTGTGAAGTGTTCCCGTTGTTCCTTGGCTTTGTTTTTGTGCATCACATCCCCCACACACCACAACAGGCCTAACCCCAACAAAATGCCCATAAAGGGAGGCAAATGCGTGACGGACTTGAACACAGGCACCGCCACCAAAATGTTCAAACCCATAAAAAACATCATATTTTTTTCAAAATCGGTGGCTTGAAATGAGGTGTCTTTGCTTTGGTGAACCCCAACGACTGTGCGTGAGCGCAGCATCCAGCTCATCACCGTCATAGGCACCAGCACATTGACGACGGAGGGCAAAAATACACCTTTGATGACGGCCCAACTGGTGACTTGCCCGCCAATCCACAGCATGGTGGTGGTGACATCGCCAATGGGGGACCAGGCTCCACCCGCGTTGGCTGCAATGACAATGATGCCGGCAAACAGCAGCCGGTCGCAGCGCTGACTGAGCAGCTTTTTCATCAGCGACACCATCACAATGGTGGTGGTCAGATTGTCCAAAATGGCGCTGAGAAAAAAAGTCACACCGCCCACCATCCACATCAACGTGGTGAGATGCCCGGTTTTGATGCGCGAGGTGATGACATCAAAACCGTTGTGCGCATCGACCACCTCCACAATGGTCATGGCCCCCATCAGAAAAAAAACAATTTGGGCTGTGCCTACCAAGGATTCGCCCAATTGTTCGCCGATGGCTTGCGGGTCATCCAGGCTGATGGCATACACCGTCCAAAGCATTCCGGCACCCACGAGTGCAGAGGCTGATTTATTGATTTTGAGTGGATGTTCCAAAGCAATGGCAGCATAGGCCAGAATAAAAATGGCGACCAGCACAGTCACCATCACAGAATGTCCTGATGACGATCACGTCTCATCACCGTTTTACCACTGGTGATGAACGACGCCCCCACATCCACAGGGCAGCACCACACAAAATCATTGGAATGCAAAGCCACTGCCCCATGCTCATCCCTAAACCCAGCAGGCCCAAATGAGCATCTGGCTCACGGAAAAATTCTGCGCTAAATCTGAACACACCATAGCCCATTAAAAACATGGCGGCCACTTGGCCCTGGCGGCGCTGCTTTTTGGCATACAACCACAACAAAACAAACAGCAGCAGCCCTTCGAGTAAAAACTGGTAAATCTGCGAAGGGTGGCGCGGCAAGTCGCCTGCACCACGAAACACCATGCCCCAAGGAAGGTCAGGGCTGCTCAGGCGGCCCCACAGTTCACCGTTGATAAAATTGCCCACTCGTCCTGCTCCCAGGCCAGTAGGCACACAGGGTGCAACAAAGTCCGCGACCTCCAGCATAGGCCTGCCGCGCGTTCGACCCAACCAGAGCATGGCCACAATCACCCCCAACAAGCCCCCATGAAAGCTCATGCCACCTTGCCACACGGCAAACACTTCAAGGGGGTTCATGGCGTAATACAAAGGTTTGTAAAACAGACAATAGCCTAAGCGCCCGCCCAAAATGACACCGATGACACCCAGAAACAAAATGTCCTCCACATCGCGACCGCTCCAGGCATGATCGCCGGTCATCCTGGCAAAAGGTTCATGCTTCAAGCGGAGATGGCCTAGCCACATGAACAAGCCAAACGCAGCCAGATAAGTCAAACCGTACCAATGGACGGCCAAGGGGCCTAATTGCAGGGCAACGGGATGAATGTTGGGTTGTATTAGCATAAAGTGTCATTCAAAATGATGCGAATGTGAGAATGTCCAATTGTTGCGCAACGCGAGGCGCAAATCTGACGGCCAAATGTGGAACTTATTTCTGACCTTAAATGGTGGTAACTACTCAGGTCTTACACATCAATGACTTACTGTCAATTTTTATGTAAAAACGCCCAATATTTAAGCAATATTCGCTAAATTTCAGTGTTTTTCACCTTTTCGTATTTTGCAACCTATTGATGTGCATCGACTTTATCAAGAAAGATAGACCTGAGTAGTTACAAATGGTGATAACAATTCGCTGCTACCATAAGCTCTCACTATGATGAAAAAAAACAAAATGAATTTAGTTGACCCGGTTCAGCCTGTCTCTCTCAGAATTCGCGAACGCATTCTCGCAGCCCGAAAGCGTTTTCATGCCAACGACAACATTGCCGATTTCATTGAACCCGGTGAGCTGGATGTGCTGCAAAACGAAGTCGAAGAAAAACTCAAAGCAGTGCTTGACAGTTTGGTGATTGATACCGACAACGATCACAATACCGACAAAACGGCCCATCGTGTGGCCAAGATGTTTGTCAAAGAGGTGTTTCACGGGCGTTATGTCAAGCCTCCGACGATCACGGAATTTCCTAATGTTGCACATTTGAATGAACTGATGATGGTGGGGCCTATCACTGTTCGCAGTGCATGCAGTCATCATTTGGTGCCTATCATGGGAAAAATCTGGATTGGCGTGATACCCAACGAGCATACGAACGTGATTGGTTTGTCAAAATATGCCAGGCTGGCCGAATGGGTCATGTGCCGCCCGCAAATTCAGGAAGAGGCTGTTGTGCAATTGGCTGATTTGATTCAACAAAAAACAAATCCGGATGGCTTGGCCGTCGTCATGCAGGCCAGTCACTATTGCATGAGCTGGCGTGGTGTCAAGGACACCGAGAGCAAAATGACCAATTCCGTCATGCGCGGTAGTTTTCTTACCAATGCCAACTTGCGCAGCGAATTTTTGTTACTGATTTCCCAAAGGAATTAGTACCTTATAAGGATATGGTCAACAATAAGTTGTGCATTTGGCCGTCAGAGTTAAAGATGCAATGCTAGGCGCAAATCGCGCAGTGTGGCCCAGCCACTACTCCAGCCAAAGCCCCAAAGGGGCGTGGCATACCAGCCCAGGGTGCAACCCTGGGAACTGGGAACGGGATGGAAGTTTGCAATGCGTTCTGAAGGAACGCCGCATAGGCCGGTCGCGGATGGGTTGTGCGGCGATATGCGGCGTTCCTTCAGAACGCGGAAATGGCCGGGGTGTTTTTCCCAGGGCGTTGCCCTTCG
>CAIXMC010000329.1 GCA_903920405.1 uncultured beta proteobacterium | reverse complement strand
CCCGGCCAGAGGTCAGGTCTGCCATGCTGGGCAACGAACGCACATGCACGGGCAAACCGCTCATGGATTCAATGATTTTGTTGCGTCGCTCGCGCGTGGCACTGGGCAATGCCAGCAAAATGTCAGTGACCTTCTGCTTGACCACCAGCGAGCGCATGGTTATGGGCGACAAAATGGGAACACCATTGATGCTGCGTCCAACTTTTTTGGCATCGTCATCCAAAAAAGCCAACAATTTGAATTCACCGGCGATTTGCAAGGCAGATGCCGTTTGTACGCCGGCTGTTCCCGCGCCATAAATGAGCAAACGCCCCCGCACTCTGTTGCCAAAAATGCCAATACCGGCCAACCAAAATCGAGCCACAGCCCGACTGGTTCCCACCAAAAACAAAAAAATCAGGGGTTGCAAAACACCCAGTGTTCGAGGCACCATAGGCCAACGTTGCCACATCAAAATGATGGAAAGGACACACGCATACAGCAAAACAGCTTTAGCCGTGGCATGCATGGCCGCCTGACCGGTGTAGCGAAAAATGGCACGGTAAAGGCCAAAACGGGCAAAAATGGGAATGGCCAGCAAAGGCGCTAAACCATAGGGCCACCACTGTGCATCAGATGGCAAAACCCAAGTGTCAAGGCGAAGGCAAAAAGCCAGCCAAGTGGCCAGCAACGCCAAAACCACATCGAGTGTGACCACGGCTATTTGCTTGGCTGCCCGCGGCCATACCAAAATATGATGTCGAATCATGCGTACACCGGCTCGCCGCACCCACTGACCAGAAAAAGCATTATTAATCCTGAAATATCAAAAAAATCCATGCGAGCACTGCTTTGCACAAAACTTAAAAAAATATCCTGGATTTGTCAGTTTCACTTCAAGATCAACTGAGAAATCCAGGATATTTTAAGAAAGACAACCAACCCACCTACTATTTAACGCAATAAACTCATTAAAACAAAGCAAAGGTGTTTTCAAATAACTTTCATGGCCTGATGTAATTCATCACATGCCATGAAAGTTGGAAAGTCAATGTTGACTCCAATTATTCCGTGATGAAGAATGATTCCTTGGTTTGACCCTGTGCAATCAAGGCAACCAGCCACTTGGGAGTAAGGCCACGACCGGACCAAGCTTCACCATTAGGGCCACGGTATTTAATAGGGGCAGGATTACTGGATTTGCGGACACGACCCTTGGCGCGATCAACATCGTCAATCGTAATACCGTAAATATCCATTTTGGTCAAAATATCCTGCAAGGCCTGGCCCATCTCATCGGTTCTGATTTCTTCGGCTTGCTTTTGAAGCAAGGCAATTTGGGTTTTAATTTCAATCAAGGAAGACATAGTTAGTACCTATTCATAACATGTTAACAAAAGCTGACTAAAACATGGAGTGTACTGTCAGTGAGTGACATTATCCCTCATTAAAACCTTCCATGCCGTCAGAAAAAGGATTTTAATATCAAAAACCATTGATTGACGATAAAAATATTCAGAATCGAAAACAATTTTTTGTGGTATAGGTAATTCATCACGTCCATTGACTTGCGCCCACCCCGTCAATCCGGGTGTTAAACGATGAATACCGGCAGATGTTCGCATTTCAATCAGATCATGTTGATTAAACAAAGCAGGCCTAGGGCCTACAAAACTCATGTCACCTTTGATAATGCTCCACAACTGTGGTAATTCATCCAAACTGGTTTTGCGAAGAAAACTGCCAATAGGAGTCAGGTAAGTGTCAGGATGACTTAACAAATGTGTAGCCACAGCGGGGGTGTCTATATGCATACTGCGAAACTTGGGCATTTTGAACACCATATTGTTGCGCCCCACCCTGTCTGACCAATACAAAACGGGGCCTTTGGAGCTTAATCGCACAGCCAGAGCAACCAAAATAATGGGAATGGCAAATACCATACTGGCAAAAAATACCAATACCACATCAAAACATCTTTTCATGGTTTTAAAACTCCATCCATAGTCCGCCGCAAACCCTCATGGAATGACACTACAGGCCTCCAGCCCAATAGAGATCTGGCTTTGGTGCTATCTATTTGCAAGTTACCACACAAACGCTGCACAGCATTACTTTTACCTGTCAGTTTGCCCGCGCACATCAAGACCCAAACAGGAACAGGTAAAACATGCGCACGAATACCCGCAGCTTTGGCAATACCTTGAATCAATTCAGGGGTGGAAATATCCTGCCCGTCGCTGATTAAAAAGGTTTGAAAAGCGGCCATGGGGTGCGTGGTGCAGGTGATAATGAAATCCACCAGGTTATCAAGGGCGATCAAACTGCGTAGGTTATGAATACTACCCAACGGCAAGGGCCAGCCTTTTTGTACTGCGTGAATCAATTGAGCAAAATTAGCCTTGACACCCGGTCCATAAACCAAAGGGGGGCGAATAATGACAACTTCCATGCCAGTTTGGGCTGCTATTTTCTGCAGACCTTGTTCAGCTTCATATTTGCTGATGCCGTAGGGGTCTTGGGGGTGGGGTTGATCACTCTCAATAAATGGGTGACCTGACGGGGTGAGTTCGCCATTGACCTTGACAGAACTCACAAAAACATAGCGCGTAACGCCCGCCAGTACTGCCCTACGAGCCAAATGGAGGGTGCCTTGTACATTGACCTGACGGTATTCTGACAAGGGGTTGTCAGACGCATCAGACATCACATGAACACGCGATGCCAGATGCACCACGGTATTGATGCCCTTCAATGCGCTGCGCCAATCTGTCTTGTCATTGATTTCTCCCACCACTGAATTTTTATATGCAGGTAGATTTGAATCACAAGAACGCACTGCCGCACGAAAATCCACGCTGTCATTCGCCAAGCGTGTGCATAAGGCTCGCCCTATCCATCCATTGGCACCAGTAATAAATAAATTCATTGAATGATCCGTCATTATTTATTGAACTCCACTCAGTGTCAATTTGTTCTGATGTCAAGTTGTTGAATTTTCGGCATTTCCGCGAAGGTGGGCATTTAGTACAGATTGGCATAGACCCATCTGGCTGTAGGCGTGAATATCAAAGTTGAGTTAATGACGAATGAACTCGAAAATTTTAATAAAATATTTTAAATACACTTTGAGGGCGTTGGTCTTTATACTATTTTCTCGACAGGCGCGAATAATTTCTTTATTCAGAATATAAAAACTTTTAAGAGATTTATTACTGACTCCGCCCATACGCATGGTGACAAAAGGCATTTCGATATACTTATTTTTAATTCCATGAGTATGCAAAAATCTAATGAGTATTTCAAAATCAGACCCTATTAAATAATCTTCCTTGTAGTACCCATATTTTAGAAACGTATCTTTTTTTATATAACAAGAAGGATGCGCAGGCATAAAACCATATTGAAATTTATGAATTGAAAATTTTTTGGATGAATAATACCGAACCACTTTTGTAATATCGTCACACTTTACAAACCTAACATCACCGTAAACCATTTCAATACAAGGTGACTCAAAAGCATGCGCAATAGTTGTAACAACTGATGGATGAGCAAAGAAATCATCAGAATTCAAGATTCCAATAATATCACCTGTCGCCAGGTTTATACCTTTGTTAATGGCATTATATATGCCACCATCCGACTCTGAAATAAATTTTGAAATTCGAGAATTGTATGATTTTATAATATCAACAGTACCGTCAGTAGAATTGCCGTCGATAATAATGTATTCAATATTACAGTAGGTTTGACTCAACACTGATTCTATGGTAGATTGTATGTATTTTCTGCTATTATAACTAACCGTTATAATGGAAACTTTGGGCTGACACATAGTTTATGCTTGAATGAAATGACGCGTTTAATAATACAAGCAATCATCACTAGTCTATATTTTAATCTGTATAACAGAGTGAATTTACTTGCTCCACCTGTATATAATGAAGCATTTGTTTCATGACGGCGATACAATATAAGACGTTCTTTTAAAAAATAGGTACTACCCAGAGCCTCAGTCATAAGACCAATCCATATATCATGCATCGCAATAGAACGAGGAAAAGGTAATACAAATTTCAAAACATTGCTACGAAAAGCCATACAGCAGCCCAAAAAGCCATTTCTAATCCAGTTGTGAATAAATCCTGAATGTGCTTGAACTATATTAAAAAAAGATTCCTGTATGACATAATTATTGGCATTAACAATTTTACAATCACTGACCACCAAATCGTATTTCATCAAATATTGAGTCATGGTCAAAACTTTCTCTTGCATCCAAATATCATCCTGATCGGACAGGAAAATATACTCACCTTTTGCATGTTTCAGTGCATTCTCCAGGTTGTAAATAGGACTCTGGAATGTGCCATGTTCAAAAATTCTGATGCGTGGGTCATTAAAACTGTTAACTATTTCCATGGTCTTGTCGGTCGAAGAGTCATCAGAAATAATAATTTCATCATCAATCGACAGTTGAATCAAGATGGATTGTAATTGGGTATAAATAAATTTCTCGCCATTATATGTTGGAATGCAAACGGAAATCATAATATTTGTAACCGTGTCTTAAATTTTTACAAGATACTTGAATGATTTTTTTAGAAATGCAGCATCCTTGAACTTTATTTGTTTAAAAATTCTTGCCAGTAGTCGGATTTTATAAAACCATACATCAAGTATATTCCCATAATTTTGAATAAAATAGTACTCGCTTTCAAGTATGTTTTGATATCTATTAATGGAAACCTTATTTTTAAAATCCAATACAGATAAGTCATGCAGTATCCTTGAATTCATGACATATACTTTTTTATTGAGTTTGTAAATTTCGTTAAAATACCAATGATCCAACATATCCAAATGAAATACATCGTTGAAGCCGCCTAAATTCTTCATCAAATCAACATTGAGCAGGGTGCCAGAATTTATGGCTGTAATGCGCCCTGATTGAATACCTGTCGAAATGTGACGAAAACGCCTGATACGACCGCCGACCGACATGATGGCAGGCGAAAACAAGTTCCCGTTTTGATCAAATACCATAGGAACAAAAGCAGCAATCTGGGTATTAGAACGGCAGGCATCAAGCGATTCATATATGTATTTTATATAAGTATCATCTAATTTAGAATCCTGATCAAGCAACGCTATCCATTTTTTACCTGATTCAATAGCCTTTTGAAGTCCAAAATTGTAAGCACTCGCAATGCCTGGATTATCTGGATTATTGAAATATTCAAAATTAACGTTGCCAGTCACATCGAACTTCTCACAGCACGCTGCGGGACTATTATCGTAAACCAATAGTGAATACATCACATCTGGTTCGGCAGCAAAAATACATGTTAAAGATTGAATAGAAACAGATTTTGACGGAGATGTATTAAAAAGCACACAAATCCATAAAATCTGATTCATCAGGCCAGATACTTCACTTGACATTTTGCTTATTCATGAATTTTGAAATGAATTTTTTCATGTGTTTAAGCAAACGAATGGGGAGTGCAGGAAAATTAGCAATAAAAAAAAGTACGAGCCAATGAATATTCGTAAAAAGTGGAAACATATTACGGTACTTTATATACACTCGAAAATTGAAAAGTCCTAACGATCTGTACAAGAAAAATGATTTGATTGAGAATAATCCAGTCTTTACCCCATGACTTTTGATGCAAACGAGCTTGGATGAGACAGGATAAATTGAAGGCAAACACATGATGGCGCTAGCCCATGAATCAAAAAAAACAGGAAAGACTGAATTTAACCAATAATTCGTATAAGTATCAGGATGTGCGCGCTTAATAATGGGTTCGTTATACCACAAAACACGGGTGTCATGGATGGTTAGGGCTTCGAATAAGCCGGCAGTTTGCATGAAATTTGTATTTTGATACTTTTCATAATTCGCATTATTGATTATTTTTTTTGAAACTATCAAACAACCGACCTGTGTCAAATGCCAACCTAATTCTTCCAGTAAAAGAACCGGATTCTGGTACAATTTGGTTGCCAACCCTTTAACTTTATTTAAATTATCATTGACGGCGATGGCGTCATATTTTTCGTCAAGCAATGCCACTATGGTTTTAATACTTCCGTCTGCTAAACGAACTTTATCTGAAAGTAACCAACAATAATCGGCATCCGATTTTCTTAAGACAAATGGACAATTTAAGTCAAAAATATTCTCTTCATGCCTATAATAAAAAATTTGATCGTACTGTTTTCCAAGCTGTCCAACCGCTTCAGTTGTGTTGTCAGTAGAGCAATTGTCAGCTATATAGATGGGAAAATTAAACTCCCTCACCTGTTCAATAATCTCCAAAACATTGGCTGTCAGAAGAGATGCCCTGTTATAGGTCGGTATGCAGATAGATAATAATGTATTTGATTTTTTAGTCATGCTACGATGCTTTGTTGGTTTTAAATAGACTTACGCGAGTGACACCATGCTCGCGCTCACCGCCCCATATTTTGGGTAGCGTTCTAAGCGCTGACATGACTAAACCATTATGATTTACCTGAATCCGTGAGTTCAACTTGCAAAATAGCTTGTATTACCTTTAAGATCAACAACTTACTTCAAATAGCTACACGCACCCAATGGGTGAAAGATTCAGCTTCCATAAGTTTTTGATCTGCAATAGAAAAACACAGAAATTTCAGTTTGAAGTCACGGATTCAGGATTTAGTCAATTATCCAGCACGACAACCTCCAGTGCATCAATTACCGCCAAGACATCCGCTATCTCAAGATGCGGCCCCATGGGCAAACTTAAGACTGTGCAGTGAATATTCTCGGCCATAGGGAAATCCCCCGATTTATAGCCAAGTTCAGCATAGGCTGGTTGCAGGTGCGGTGGAATGGGATAGTGAATCATGGTGCCAATGCCATGCTTTTTTAATTGCGCCTGCACACTGTCACGCTGCTCACACCGTACTACAAAAAGATGCCATACAGGGTCAGCCCAATCGGGCACAAATGGCAAAACAAGACAAGTATCAGCTAATTCGCGCAGGTATTCAATGGCCAATGTTTTGCGACGGGTATTCCATTTATCAAGCGATTGAAGTTTTACACGCAAAAAAGCGGCTTGCAGTTCATCCAATCGTGAGTTATAGCCTTTGACTTCGTTGTGGTATTTGACTTGCGAGCCATAGTTTCCCAGCACACGAATTTTGTGTGCCAGCGCTGCATCGTTGGTTGTGACTGCGCCTGCGTCGCCGATGGCGCCTAAGTTTTTGCCTGGGTAAAAGCTAAAGCCGGCAGCATCGCCGAGCGTGCCGACGGGTTTGCCTTTGTAGCGTGCGCCGTGGGCTTGGGCGGCATCTTCTATGACTTTCAGGTGATGCTGTCTGGCTATGTCGTTGATGGCGTCCATGTCTGCGGGTTGCCCGTATAGGTGGACAGCGATGATGGCTTGGGTGCGTGGGGTGATTGCTGCTTCGATAAGAGCGGGGTTGAGGTTATAGGTACGCTCGTCGGGTTCAACGGGGACGGGCGTTGCTCCTGCATGACTGACAGCCAACCAAGTGGCAATATAGGTGTTGGACGGTACGATAACCTCATCTCCCACGCCAATGTTGTAGCCACGCAAAATAAGGTGCAGTGCATCCAGCCCGTTACCTACACCAATACAGTGTTCAGCCTGGCAGTATTGCGCAAATTCCTGTTCAAATTGATGGACTTCGTTGCCTTGAACATACCAACCTGAATTGAGGGTGCGGTCAAAGGCGGTTTCTAGTTCAGTGCGTAATTCGATGTGGGGGGATTTGAGATCAAGGAATGGGATATCTATCAACTGGGTGGAATTTAATGTAAAGCCATAGAAATCATCGGGGTGCATGGCATACTGTGATATACCTAAAAACTTTTTATCAAACGTCAATACTCTGGCATTCTCCAGCTTTGCTGACAACTCAATTAAATAATCATCCATATCAGATTCAGCTAACAATGCATCAAAGTCAATATTCGCGGGTGTCTTGATAATTCTACACAGTCGTTCAAACGCCAAGTAGTCTTGCAAATGTACTTTTAAAGTGTTTTTGAAATACAAACCTCAAATTATGAAGTTGCGAAGACGACATGCATACTTTTTTGTACTTGAGACAATAGGCAAAGATATCGACGTATTTATCAGAAACACCATACCTGTCCGTAATGACATCAATGATAAAATTATTATCAAATAAAAACATCAAATCCTCTTGATTAATTCCGAGAATGGTGTTGAGTCAATACAAAACTGGTGTTGAAAACGTGTACGATCTGCATTTTTCTCATTGAATATAATGACTTCACGTTTGCGTTTTTCAAGGTATCTTTCCATGATGACGATGCTTTTTTGTTCTGTGTAGTCCAAGTCACGAAATTCTTCATCGGCAAGCTCTATATCTACTTGAATCGTCTTTTTTTTAATTCCTTCAAGTCCTGGTATATTTTTAATAAACCAACCACTTTCAAATTTTACTGCTTGTGTTTGCATTTATTTTACCTTTTATCTTGTTATGTACATACATGAAACGGTTCTAATCCAAGTTCAGCGTAGGCGGGTTGCAGATGCAAAGGATGGGGTAATGAATCATGGTGTCAATGCCTTGTTTTTGTAATTGCGCTTGCAGACTATCGCGCTACAAACAGATGCCATACGGGGACTGCCCAGTCTGGCTATGGTGTTTGATGGCATCCATGTCTGCGGTTTGCCCGTACAGGTGAGCAGCGATCATAGCTTGGGTGCGTGGTGTGATGGCTGATTCTTTGCGCCAAAGACACGTCCTTCTTCGATAGTGACCATCAATTCCTGGCGATCCAGTGTGTCCAAGGTGCATCCCAAGGCAGGCTGAATTTCCCATCGGTCAGTAGAGTGTATGGATTCAACCAGCAGGCGCAAGTAGCCGGCACGCGGCATGACGCGGGTGGTGTTGAGTACGCGCTCGTAGGGCACTCCCCTGTAAGTTACCACTTGGGTTACATGATGAACCTGAATCAGCAGAACTTGCAGCCCATCGTCTTTACTACCCACAACGTAACCGTTTAGACCCCCTCAGCATTTTTAGGATTTTGGCATTGTGTGCAGTCTTGGCGATCATTGGGTTCTATACAGATCAATAACTTCTGATCATCGCTATGGACGGTTATGGACAAATTTCCCAAAAGTGGGAGGGGGTCTAAACGGTTACCCCACAACAGCAATACGCGTCAGGCAGGGCACAAGTGGCGGCTCAAAGCCTTGGAATTCTTGGGCAAGTTCTTCAAGGGTGCGATCGGTCACTTTTTGGCCTACCACTTTGCCAGTGGGGGTGACACCAAACACCACATGCCCGCCCTGCCCATTGGCAAGGGCACACACGCTGCGGCAGGCACGATCTTTCTCGGCAGTGGATTTTTTAAGCTCCAGCGTCAGAGATTCACCACCGGCGATCAGTGAATGAAGGGCATCTAGGGTGTCAATCATATCAGTTGATATTATTTTGATAGCTACTTACGCTTGATGGGCGTGCGTTAGCGGGTGTTTTCACTAGGTAATAGCCAGCAGTTTGCGAAAGTAAGCAATCGTTTCTTTCAGTCCATCTTCCAGGCCAACTTTGGGTGACCATCCCAGCTCTTGTTGTGCCAAATCAATCAGCGGTTTGCGTTGTTTGGGATCGTCGGCGGGCAACGGACAAAAGATGAGTTTTGAAGTGCCCCCAACCCATTTGAGCACGTTTTCGGCCAGCGCCTGCATGGTGAATTCGATGGGGTTACCAATGTTGACCGGGCCGGTAAAGTCGGCGCGGCTGTCCATCAGGCGCAGCATGGCGTCAATGAGGTCATCCACATAGCAAAAGCTACGCGTTTGCTGGCCATCGCCATAGATGGTGATGTCTTCGCCTTTGAGTGCTTGCACAATGAAGTTGCTGACGACACGCCCGTCGTTGGGGTGCATACGGGGGCCATAGGTATTAAAGATGCGCATCACCTTGATTTGCAACGCATGTTGGCGGTGGTAGTCAAAAAAGAGAGTTTCAGCGCAGCGTTTTCCCTCGTCGTAACACGAGCGTATTCCGATGGCGTTGACATTGCCCCAGTAATCTTCAGGCTGCGGATGAACCTGCGGGTCACCATACACCTCAGAGGTAGAAGCCTGCAAAATACGCGCCTTGACGCGCTTGGCTAGCCCTAGCATATTGATAGCGCCATGGACACTGGTTTTGGTGGTTTGCACCGGATCGTGTTGGTAGTGAATGGGTGAAGCTGGGCAAGCCAGGTTGTAAATGCGTTCAGCCTCTACATACAGCGGAAAGGTGACATCGTGGCGCATCAGCTCAAAACTGGAGTGGTCTAGCAGATGCACCACATTGCGCTTGCTGCCGGTAAAGAAGTTATCAACACACAGAACGTCTTCGCCACGTTCAATCAGGCGGTCGCACAGGTGCGATCCAAGAAAGCCGGCTCCGCCGGTAACTAGGTTTTGGATCATTGACAAACTTTCAATGTGGCAACAATATTTTGATAGGCATAAATTTCACAAAAAACTGGACTGTAATGCCTTAGGATGTGGTCAGTAATAAGTTCCGCATTTGGCCGTCAGAGTTAAAGATGCAATGCCAGGCGCAAATCGCTCAGTGTGGCCCAGCCACATAAGCGATTTGTAACGACGCAGTGCGCCCAAATCTGACGATCCAAATGCGGAACTTATTATTGACCATATCCTTAGTAGCCCACCCTGGCGCGGTCAACTGAGGAATCCAGGTTGCATCGCACCCGTATCAATACCGAAGCCACCAGCAAAAAATTGCTCAGCGCCAGTTTGCCGCCCCAACTCATGCGCTTACCAGTTCAAAAATGCGCTTTTCATCGCCTGTTCCCCGTTGTTCAATAAGGTCGGAAGTTGCCCCCTGAACGGCTTGGTGCTGCCAGGCGTGCAGGTGTAACGGGTGCGCGCCGTTCAGAAACGCGCAAAGCGTGGCGACTGCTCACGACGGATGTTTCACCCCCCAGATTAAAAAACGCGACAGACTGCTGCAATTGCTCCGCCTGGCCTGATAACTCTTCACTGGTCGCTGCCAGCTCTTCTGAAGCGCTGGCATTTTGCTGGGTGGCTTTACTCAGTTGCCCCATCGCTCCGCCAATTTGCGTGACTGATTCGCTTTGCTCTGAACTGGCTGCTGCAATTTCCTGCACCAATTCGGATGTTTTTTGAATGCTGGGCACAATCTCGCCGAGTAGCTTGCCTGCTCGCTCCGCAGTGGTGACACTCGAACCTGCGAGTTCGCCAATTTCCTTAGCTGCTTCCTGGCTGCGTTCGGCAAGTTTGCGTACCTCCGCGGCCACTACTGCAAAACCCTTGCCATGCTCGCCTGCACGGGCGGCTTCAATGGCGGCGTTGAGTGCCAACAAGTTGGTTTGGTAGGCAATGTCATCCACAATGCCAATTTTGGCGGCGATTTGTTTCATGGCTACGACAGTTTGACTCACTGCGCCACCACCATCGACTGCTTCTTTGGTGGTTTTGGTGGCCATGCTGTCGGTGACACGGGCGTTCTCACTGTTTTGTGTGATGGAGGCCGACATCACATTGACTTGCGAGGTTGTTTCTTCCACACTGGAGGCTTGTTGGCTTGCGGCTTGACTGAGGGATTGTGCTGTAGCGCTGACTTGGTTGGCAGCACCCGTCAAAGCGTCGGCTGCGCTGCGAACCTCTTTAATGATGCTGGCCAGTTTTTCAAAACTCTGGTTGGCATCCAGTTTGACCCGCTCAAAAGCGCCTTGTGTCTGCCTTGTGATGCGCTGGGTCAGGTCGCCGTTGGCCAGAGCCTCAAACAGGCGCGCCATGTCGTCAATGATATTGGCCAATTTTTCGCTGGTGGCATTGGCATCTGTCTTGATTTGGTTAAAGGTACCGGCGTAATCCCGTGTGACACGTTGGCTTAAATCGCCGACGGACAAGGCTTCCAAAATGCGTCCAATGTCAGAAAAAGCAACCACTGTTGTGTCAAGCAGGTCATTAAGACCAGTACTCAGCGCTTGTATCGGACCCGTTTTTCCGCTCAGATTGACGCGCTGACTCAAATCGCCTTGCCTGGCTGCCGCAATCACAGTCAAAGATTCATCCACAGCATGTTTCAACATGGTGTTGGCGGTCACTTCAGCCGTGACATCCGTGGCAATCTTGACAATTTTCAAAACACGGCCCATTTCGTTCGTCACGGGGGCATAAACAGCTTGAAGCCAGGTGTCCTGGCCTGCTTTGGAAATGCGTTTAAAAGTAGCTTTTTGTGCTTTGCCCGCGTTCAGATCTGCCCAAAACTGCTGATAGCTAGGGGATGCCGCAAAACTGCTCTCGACAAACAGGCGATGGTGTCTGCCAATCACCTCAGAGCGGGTGTATCCCATGGTCTGCAAAAAGTTGTCATTGGCTTGTAAAACATGCCCGTTCAAGTCAAATTCAACCATACCATGCGAGGCATCAATCGCAGACAACACGGCACGCGCTTCCTGTCGTTGCGATTCTGCCGCTGTGATGTCATAGCGCACACCGAGATACTTCATGGGCTTGCCGTTGTCGCCCAGAATGGGGGCAATGACAGCATCGACATAGTAGGGCGTGCCATCTTTGGCGCGGTTTTTAATGATGCCCCGAAAGATATCACCACGCCCAATGGTGGCCCACATTTGCCGAAAAGTTTCCTTTGGCATATCGGGATGGCGCGTGGTGCTGTGTGGATGCCCCACCAGTTCACTGCGGCTGTATTTCGACACCTGTATGAATTTTTCATTGATGCTGGTAATGTCGCCTTTTTTATCCGACTCGGACACAATGCTGGTCAGATTCATGATATCGGTGCGAACCTTGAGTTCGTCCTCCAATAAGGTGAGACGACGGTTGATTTCAGCACCTTTAAAGAGGCGATCAAATAAAGAAAACTGTTTGCTGCTCATGACGTACTCGATGTGAATGAATGTGAATGAACCTGGTAGCAAGGGCATCTTGCCCTCGCTTTCAGGGTGTGTGTACTTTCGTTGTGCAGGACGGCTGGATGTGTCATGCTGATTAACGTGAAAGAACAAAGAAAACAATAGCAATGTATCCTTATCCCATAAGGGCTACAAGCACTTTTTATGGTCAAAAATTCTTTCATCATTCAGGGCGGCCTGGATGCCATGACCGTTAGCTTAGCTTAATACCCGACGCAAATTGGCTGCCAGCTCACGCGGCGAAAACTTGGCCACATAACCGTCAGCACCCACTCCTTTAACGTGGCTTTCGTTGGTGGTGCCCGTCAGTGAAGAATGGATGACAACCGGAATGCCCTTGAAGCGCGCATCTTGTTTGATCAAACGGGTCAGGGTAAATCCATCCATTTCGGGCATTTCCAGGTCGGTCAATACCGCTGCAATGATATTTTTGACTGGCGTACCGTCTGCTTTGGCCTGATCTGCCACGCTCAGCAAATAATCCCAGGCCTCTTTGCCGGTTTTTGTCATGATAAAAGGTGCACCCATGGCTTTGAGGCCAATTTCGATCACTGAGCGCGCCACATACGAGTCATCCGCCACCAAAATTTTAGTACCCGGCAGCAGTGGCAGCTCAGGCCCAACCACTTCACGATCCATGTCCTCTTTGCTAGCCGGAGCTACGTTGCGAAGAACTTGCTCAACATCAAGCACTTGGGCTAGCCGTGTCTCAGGATCACCCGGGTCAAGACGGGCAATTCCGGTCACCAGCGAACCTGCGTGGGTGCCCTCTGCCGGCAACACCTGATCCCAGTCCAGCCGAACAATCTCGCGAACATCTTCTACCGCAAAGGCTTGCACCGTGCGTGCAAATTCGGTCACCATCAAAATAGTATGACCTTGCCTTGGCTTACATCCCACGACGGCAGAAAGATTGATCACCGGAATGATTTGACCGCGAATATTGGCCACCCCCATCAAATGTTCGTGGGCATTGACCAGTGCCGTGATTTTTGGCATGACCAGCACCTCTCGAACCTTGAACACATTGATGCCATACAACTCTCGCTCACCCGTGCCGGGGGCTTCGCCCAAGCGAAAGAGTAAAAGCTCAAATTTATTGGTACCGGCAAGCCGTGTGCGTTCTTCAATGTCGCTATTGATGTTCATGGTGCATGATCTCACAGGTGGGGTTCAGTAAAAGGTGATTTGATTTGTACTTGCAACGGTCGATGGTGGCAAGCGCCCGCCTGTAGCGGTGGGACTGGCTGGTTTTGCAAATCGGTCTGATGCCACACTCGTGCCATCCCCAATATTAAAAAAACCAATACTTTGCTGCAACTGCTCTGCCTGACCTGAAAGCTCTTCGCTGGTAGCAGCCAATTCTTCTGAAGCAGACACATTGTGCTGTGTGGATTTGCTCAAGTTTTTCATGGCCATGCCAACTTTGGTCACGGTGTCGCTTTGCTCTGCTGACGCTGCGGCAATTTCCTGAACCAGTGCAGATGTTTTTTGAATGCTGGGCACAATGGCATCCAATAATTTGCCGGCACGCTCCGATGTGGTCACGCTGTTGCGTGCAAGCTCCCCAATTTCTTTGGCTGCCTCTTGGCTGCGTTCAGCGAGCTTGCGAACCTCAGCGGCCACCACCGCAAAACCCTTGCCATGCTCCCCCGCCCTGGCAGCTTCAATGGCCGCGTTCAATGCCAAAAGATTGGTTTGGTACGCAATGTCATCCACAATCCCAATTTTGGATGCTATTTGTTTCATAGCGACTACTGTTTGACTGACGGCAACTCCACCCTCCACAGCCTCTTTGGTGGTCTGGGCGGCCATGCCATCGGTGACACGTGCGTTGTCGCTGTTGTGGCTGATGGAACCTGATATGACAGCGATGGAATCTGTGGTTTGCTCTACACCGGCTGCTTGCTCGCAGGCCGCCTGGCTTAAGGACTGTGCTGTCATGCTGACTTGGTTGGCTGCGCCAGAGAGAGCGTCTGCTGCGGCAAGAACTTCACCAATGACACGCGTCAAATTGTCGCTGGTGGTGTTGACACTGTTTTTGACCCTGCCAAACAAGCCGGCATAGTGATGAGTGATACGTTGAGTCAAGTCACCTTCAGCCAAGGCAGCAAGGACTCGCGACACGTCATCTAGGCCCTGCTCAGTGGTCTGTAAAAGCTCATTCATGCCGATACTCAAGTCGGCAATAAAGTCTTTCTTGCCCTCCAACCCGATCCGTTGGCTAAAGTCACCAATACCTGCTGCAGCAACGATATTGGCAAGTTCAACTTCTGATTTGACATCTTCGGTGCGATCAATCCAGAGGGTGATTCGACCCAACGTGACACCGTGAATATCTCGAATGGGCGTGGCCAGGAGTTGAAATTGATAACCGTCTCTTTCAACATCAATGGTTTGTCCGGTCAACATGGCGGCATCAAACTTAGCCACGGCATCCTGATTCTTCAAAAGGCTACTGAGTTTATTGCCGTCATAACACTGCATATCAAATCCTGGTCCACCAAATTTTTTCAGCACAGAGCAAGCAGCCGGTGTGGCATAGACAAAACCGCCTTGCGTATCCGAGACGGTCACAGCCTCTGGCAGGCTGTCAAAAGCAAGTTTGATACGCAGATTGTGCTGAGCAATGGCCTGTTCTTTTTCTTGAGCCATGCGCTTTTCGTGGGCTGCCAACTGTTCTGCCTCGGCGTTATCGGCCATAATTTGCAAAGATGAATTGGTTTGGTTCAGCGCTTTCTGAAATGAACCCCGCAAGCCTGCTGACTGTGCGTGTCTGAAGTATTGGGCATTGCTGGCGTAGTGCAAGGCTGTGGCCTGTTCACGAAAGCAGGCTTCAAGTTGATCCAGCATGTCGTTAAAGTCCCAGCACACGCCATGAAACAAGCCCTGTGTGGGGATGTGATGAAGGCGACGCTCAAATTTTCCATGTGCCACATCCTTTGCTATGGCCTGAATTTCCAGGACACGCAAACGTTGACTGCGCAAATTAAAACTCCAAACCACCAGGCACAGCATGGCGGGCACCACCCAAATCAATGAAAACGCACTCCAGGCTTCATGCCAGCTTTGCAACAAGGCACCCGCTACCAGCAGCAGCGCCATCGCCCAGGCATAGCAAAAACCCTCAGAGCGACAGGATGAATTGCTCATAGCTGACTCCTTTTTGCTTCAACACGGTGTCCAGCCAGGCCAGCGATGCATTGCAAGCGTCCTTGGGACCCGCACGACGCTCTTCCTCTTGCATGGCCTTATAAATATCGCTCACCACAGCAATGGCCGAAGGTTTTGCCTTGCGACGCACCGAAAAATAGCCTGACGGATGGCCTTGCGTGTCCAGGTCAGGTGTGACATTGGCGAACACCCAATAAAACCCGCCATCCCTGGACATGTTTTTAACGTAAGCAAAACACTCTTTTTTTTGCGCCAGGGTATCCCACAAAAACTGGAACACGCCACGCGGCATGTCGGGATGGCGAATGATGTTGTGTTGCGCACCCAAGAGTTCGCTTTCACTGTAACCGGAAAACTCGATAAAAATCCGGTTGCAGTAAGTCACATGGCCTTTGAGGTCGGTCTTGGAGACAATAAAGTCATCCTCGCGCATGATCCGTTCATGTCTTGTGGGTTCAATTTTGTATTTCATACATCGGTCTTAACATTACACCGCTTGGTGTTGTTTAGCCAAAGCCGCCATGTCGTCAATGTTCAGTGCCCTTTCAGGCTCCAAGATGACGATAAATTCTGAACCCACCTTGCCCAGCCCGTGAATAAATTCGCGTGCAATGGTGGTACCAAATTGAGGAGGAGGCTCGATGTGGGACAGGGTAATGTCAATCACCTCGCTGACAGAATCGACCAGCAGGCCCAATTCGACCTTGTCACTCTCAGTGTCTACATCAAAAATGATGACGCAGGTTTTCTTGCCAATTTGCGCCCTTGCCCTGCCAAAACGGGACTGCAAGTCAATCACCGGCACCACAGAGCCGCGCAGGTTGATGACACCCCGAACGAAGGCGGGCATCAGGGGCACGATCGTCATGGCGCTGTGCTGAATGATCTCGCGAACACTGCGGATATCGATGGCGAAGACTTCATCACCCAAACCAAAGGTCAGGTATTGCAAGCTGTCTTCTTTGCTGGTGTGGTGACCAATCGGTGTTTTTTCCGAAAATCCGGTCAGAGACTGGTGATGAGTCATGGCGCTACCTCAATAAGGATATGGTCAACAATAAGTTCCGCATTTGGCCGTCAGAGTTGGTATGCAATGCTAGGCGCAAATCGCGCAGTGTGGCCCAGCCACATAAGCGATTTGTAACGACGCAGTGCGCCCAAATCGGACGAGCCAAATGCGGAACTTATTATTGACCATATCCTAAGGTTTGAAAGGGGCTGTAGCGCTCCGACAAACGGGAGCTGCGAGCAGCGGGGCTGGGTTGGATGGGGGTGCCTGCACAGGGTGCGGGGTGAACACGTCCATGGGTTGGTAGGGTGTTGAAAAACGCGATGCTGTCCTGAAGTTGCAATGCCTGACCGGATAGCTCCTCGCTGGTGGCGGCAAGCTCTTCTAATGCACTGGCGTTTTGCTGGGTGGCTTTGTTGAGCTGCCCCATGGCACCGCCAATTTGTTTGACAGATTCGCTTTGCTCTGAACTGGCTGTCGCAATTTCTTGCACCAACGCACTGGTTTTCTGGATACTGGGAACGATCTTGTCCAATAACTTTCCGGCATGTTCAGCAGTGGTCACACTGCTAACCGCCAGTTCCCCAATTTCCCTGGCAGCTTCCTGGCTGCGCTCGGCCAGTTTGCGAACCTCGGCTGCCACCACCGAAAAACCCCTGCCATGTTCACCTGCTCTTGCAGCTTCTATGGCGGCGTTGAGCGCCAACAAATTGGTCTGGTAGGCAATGTCATCGATGATCCCAATCCTGGATGCTATTTGTTTCATGGCATCCAACGTATGACTGACGGCGCTTCCACCGTCTTTTGCCTCTTTTGTGGTATGGGTAGCCAGGCCATTGGTGACTTTGGCGTTGTCGCTGTTTTGGTTGATGGAAGCCGACATCGTCACAATTTGCGATGTGGTGGTCTCAACCGATGCCGCTTGCTCACTGGCTGACTGGCTCAAGGATTGGGCGGTGGCGCTGACCTGGTTGGCTGCCACGGTGAGCGCATCTGCAGCAGAGCTCACTTCGCCAATCACGCGGGTCAAATTG
>CAIXMC010000328.1 GCA_903920405.1 uncultured beta proteobacterium | reverse complement strand
GGCTATGACTATGCACAAGAGGTCAGTGTGACGGTGCTGGGGCGCATTTTTGAGCAAAGCATCAGCGATTTGGAACACATTGCCAGCCTGGGCGACATCAGCAGCTTTGCCCTGACCATCCAAAATACAACCAGCAGCAAAAAGGCAGTGCAAGGCAAACGCAAGCGTGATGGTGTGGTCTATACGCCCGACCACATCACCCGATTTATCGTTGAACAAACGCTCACCCCCACTTTGCAAGCGCGCTTTGATCAACTGCACAAAGACTATTATTCTGATAGCGAACTATGCACGTCTGACAAGCGTTTGCGGCCATTTATACCCTCATCGGTGTCGGCTGAAAATGTTGCCGAATACGGGTTCTGGCTGGCCTGGCAAGAGGTGCTGACGCATTTCAGGGTGTGCGATGTGGCCTGTGGGTCGGGGGCTTTTTTGGTGGCAGCGTTTGATGTGTTCAAGGAACGCTACACCCAACTGCACCTGAAGCTGCGCGAGCTGGCCCCGTCGGAATTATTGACCTTCGACATCAGCCATCAGATTTTGACCTGCAACCTGTTTGGTGTGGATATCAATGCCGAGAGCATCGAAATCACCAAACTGTCGCTCTGGCTCAAAACCGCAGAGCAGGGGCGGCAACTCGCAGGCCTGGATGCCAATTTTTACCAGGGCAACAGTCTGGTCGAAGACCCCGCCGTGGATGCGCTGGCCTTTGACTGGGGGCAGCGTTATCCGTTCATATTTACTACTGAATCAATAGCTACTAACGCTTATTCCATGCGGGTTACATGCCAAAATGATGATCATAAAAATGATCATAAACAGGAGCAAAACAGTGGCTTTGATGTCATCATTGGCAACCCGCCTTATGTGCGCCAGGAACTGTTGGGCAGCCTGAAACCCTATCTGCAAACCCGCTACAAAAGCTTTCACGGCGTAGCCGATTTGTATGTTTATTTCTACGAATTGGGGCTGTCGCTGCTCAAAGACGGTGGACGGCTGGGTTTTATTTCAAGCAGCAGCTTTTTCAAAACCAGCTCAGGCGAGCCGCTGCGCCGCCTGTTGCGTGAGCGTTGCCAACTGGAGGTGTTGGTGGACTTTGGCGATTGGCAGGTGTTTGAAGGCGTGACCACTTACCCGGCTGTGGTGGTGGCGCATAAAACGGTGCCCGATAACGCTCGGATGGCACACTTTTTACAGCTTGCGGCACCCGTGGCAGATTTAAGCGCGCACTTTGCCGACAACAAACAAGTGCTTGATTTGTCTCGGCTCAAGGGGTCGGTGGAATGGCAACTCGAAGGGGACGAGGCAGCAGCCTTGCGCGCCAAACTGCTGCACGGGCATCCGAGTTTGAAACAGGCGGTGGGGGCGCCGCTTTACGGTATCAAGACCGGCTTGAACGAGGCTTTTGTGATTGACCGTGCCACCCGAGACCGGTTGGTATTTGCTGATGTGGCCAGCGAGGGACTATTCAAGCCGTTTTTGAAAGGTGACGACATTGAGCGTTGGCGGCTGGAGAGTCAGGATTTGTGGTTGATTTTGTGCCCCAAGGGATGGACACGACAAGCCATGCCAACAACGACACCCACTGATGAAGCGTCCGCCTGGGCATGGCTACAACAACGTCATCTGGCTTTGGCAGCATGGTTAGCACCATTTGCCGATGCGGCACGCCAACGCACGGATCAGGGTGAATACTGGTGGGAGCTGCGGGCTTGTGCTTATTACGCGAAATTTGAGCAACCGAAAGTGATTTATCCCGACATGGCGCAAGGTGGTAAATTTTGTTTTGATACGCAAGGCGCGTTTTCTGGCAACACTGCCTTCTTTTTGCCGACCAATGAGCCTTGGTACGCAGCACTTCTGAATTCCAAGACTGTTTGGTTTTACCTCAGCGGCATTTGTACGGCACTGCGCGGTGGACAGTGGCGGCTACGCATGCTCACCCAGCACATCGAAACCCTCCCCATCCCCCCATCAACCCCCGCCCAGCAAGAAGAACTCAGCGCCTTAGCCATTGCCGCCTCACAGACCGCCCAGGAACGCCTAACTGCCCAGCGCAATTTTGCCCGTCGCATCACCGACCTGCTACCCAGCCCGCCCCCCAAAGGCGCACAAACCACACTGGGCGATCGTTTGAGTCAATGGTGGCAATTGCCCGATTTCAAAGCATTCCAGACCGAGGTGACCAAACGCTTCAAGGCTGACATTCCCCTGCGCCAGCGCAACGACTGGGAGGCACTGTTCACCCAGGAAAAAACCCGCATCCACCAGCTTGGCGCCAACATCGCCGCCACCGAGCGCAGCATCAACACACTCGTCTATGCCTTGTTTGGCTTGACGCCGGCAGAAATTGCCTTGATCGAGCATTCGGTTAAATAGGGCCGTTTTCAGGTAGGCCTATTTTGGTGATTGAGGATGAGCGAAAGATAGCCGATTTTGTGTGCGACGGTCTTGGCGCACGCGGTCTTTCGG
>CAIXMC010000327.1 GCA_903920405.1 uncultured beta proteobacterium | reverse complement strand
CGATTTCGCAAATCAGGATGTGCTCCCAGTCTCCTCACCAATTCCGTGTCACTCATTGTTGATTCAGTCATATCGATGCTCCTGTGTTGGATGGATATGCCGAGAATAACTCCACATCACTTTGAAACGCACCCCACGGGTGGATCGGCCAAAAGAAAAATCCATGTTAGTCCTATAATTAACGCGAGGTGTCCGAGAGTGCCACATCCTCGCACAGGTGCGATTCAAAGTAATGTGGAAAATGTATCGTCCGATGCCTAATGCCTACATCGCCCCACGGCATATGTCGCACACATTACCGTATTTGCTTCGCTACAAACGAGCTACCAGTCACACCGTAGCCCAGATGAAGCAAAGCCAAAATCGATCACATCACTTTGAATGGCATCCCTGCGCACCTCCCACACAATTTGTATGATTTGCGGTTCATGTTTGAAACCGTTTTTTTACCCATTTTTTTATTTGGAGAATGACCATGGCTGTATCGGTTGAAACCCTTGACAAGCTGGAACGTAAAATAATTTTGAGTTTGCCTGCTGAATTAGTTCAATCTGAGGTAACAAATCGGCTGAAGAAATTGTCAAAAACAGTCAAACTGAATGGTTTTCGCCCTGGCAAAATACCTATGTCCTTTATGGATCAGCGTTGTGGTTCCACTGTTCGCCAAGAGGTCTTGGGCGACAAAGTAGGTGAAGCTTTTGCCCATGCTGTCCAGGATGCCCAATTGCAGGTTGCAGGACATCCCAAGATTCAAAAAATAGAGGCTGCATCTGATGGCGAATTTTTATTTGAAGCCATTTTTGAAGTGATGCCTGACATCACAATTGGGGATTTGACTGCTGTTGAAATTGAAAAAATCACCACACAGGTAACCGACTCTGCGGTTGACAAGACCATTGAGCTTGTGCGCAAACAACGTTGCACATTTTCGCAGCGTCCGCTTGAATCTGCGGCGCAAGTCGGTGACCGTATCACGGCTGATTACGAAGGCAAAATTGACGGTAAACCTTTTCCTGCGGGCAAGGCTGTTAATTTTCAGTTTATTTTGGGCGATGGTCAGATGCTCCAGGCATTTGAAGAGGCTGCGCTTGGCATGAAGGTGGGTGAAAGCAAAACTTTTCCATTGACTTTTCCCGCCAACTACCACCCTGCAGATGTGGCAAACAAATCTGCTGATTTCATGTTGACCATCAAAAAAATTGAAGTTGTTCATTTGCCAGAGGTGACTTCAAAGTGGATTCAATCTTTGGATGCCAACGAAGTTTCAGTAGAGGGTTTTCGTGAAAACATCAGGAAAAATGTGGAGCGTGAAGTCAATGTTCGTTTGCTGGCGCGCAACAAAACGGCTGCGATGAACGCCTTGATGTCAATTTCTGAACTGGATGTACCTAAAGTAAAGGTGCAAGAAGAAATGAGGCATTTGCTTGAACAAGTCCGTACTGAGTTAAAGAACCGTGGTATCAAAAATGCCGACCAAACCACTATTAAAGAAGATGAACTCTGGCAGCAAGCACAATATCGTGTTCGTTTGAATTTGGTAGTACATGCGTTTATTCAGGCCCATCAACTGGAAGCACAGCAAGATCAAATCAAGGCGTATATTGAAGAATTGGCATCAAGTTATATCAAGCCGGATAAATTTGTGCAGGCATACCTTGGAGACAAGAAGAGTATGGAAGAAGCAAAAAATCATGTTCTTGAAAAGAATATCACTGAATATATTCTTTCCAAAGCCAAAGTGATTGAAAAGGAAATTTCACTTGAAGATTTAATGAAATAAAACCTTATGGTTGGTGTTTTTTTCTGTTGAACTTTAATCACAAGCACAAGGGTGTAGTACTACACCGATTGTGGTGCGTTTTCATTTCATTTTTGTCCCGGAGTTTTTATGATGTATGGTGAAGAGGGTACCCAAGGCTTAGGCATGGTTCCCATGGTGATTGAACAGTCTGGTCGAGGCGAGCGATCTTATGATATTTATTCGCGATTGCTCAAAGAGCGTGTTATTTTTTTGGTGGGACCTGTAAATGATTATGTTGCCAACCTTGTCGTGGCTCAATTGTTATTTCTGGAGAGTGAAAATCCTGATAAGGATATTTCGTTTTACATTAACTCGCCAGGCGGCTCTGTCAGTGCCGGCATGGCTGTTTATGACACCATGAATTTCATCAAACCTGCGGTATCAACCTTATGCACCGGCATAGCTGCCAGTATGGGCGCTTTTTTATTGGCAGCAGGCACCAAAGGCAAGCGTTTTTCATTGCCCAACTCCAGAATCATGATTCACCAACCCTCTGGCGGTAGTCAGGGGCAGGCCACTGAAATTGAAATTCAAGCTCGCGAAATATTAAAGACACGTGAACTTCTCAATAAAATATTGGCCGATCGAACCGGACAATCTTTAGAACGTATTGAGCGCGATACTGAACGCGATTATTACATGTCGGCGACTGAAAGTCAGGAATATGGTCTGATTGACCAGGTTATTTCCCAAAGGGCATAATTCTTATGTTTCAAAAAAAAGGCTCTGGCGAAAAAACGATCTATTGTTCATTTTGTGGCAAGAGTGAGCACGAAGTCAAAAAGCTGCTTTCAGGAGGTTCTGCCTTTGTATGTGACGAGTGTGTCGACTTGTGTAACGAGATCATGCGTGAAGAAGTATCAGGCACAAGTAAGATAACTCCCACAAATGATTTACCTACACCGTCTGAAATCAAAGCCAACCTTGACAATTATGTGATTGGACAGGAAGCTGCCAAGCGCATTTTGGCTGTGGCTGTCTATAACCATTACAAGCGGTTGCGTCACTCTGAAAAAGCGGGCAACGATGATGTTGAATTGACAAAAAGTAATATTTTGCTGATTGGCCCCACGGGTTCAGGCAAAACGCTGCTGGCTCAAACTTTGGCACGCATGTTGCATGTACCCTTTGTGATGGCAGATGCCACCACTCTGACAGAGGCCGGTTACGTTGGTGAAGATGTCGAAAGCATGGTGGTGAAACTGCTGCAAAGTTGTGGTTCTGACGTGAAGACGGCACAGCGCGGTATTATTTATATTGATGAAATTGACAAAATTGCGCGCAAATCAGACAACCCTTCCATCACACGCGATGTGTCTGGCGAAGGGGTGCAACAGGCCTTGTTGAAGCTGATTGAAGGCACCATGGCCAGCGTGCCTCCCCAAGGTGGTCGCAAGAACCCCAAGCAAGAGCTAGTGCAGATTGATACCACCAACATTTTGTTCATTTGTGGGGGTGCTTTTTCAGGTCTTGAAAAGGTCATTGAACAACGTACAGAGTCCTCAGGCATTGGTTTTGGTGCGGCTGTCAGAAGCAAACAAAACCGCAATTTGACTGAAGTTTTCAAAGAAGTTGAGCCTGAAGATTTGATTAAATTCGGATTGATTCCAGAATTGGTGGGGCGTATGCCTGTCGTCGCCACACTGGACGAACTCAGCGAAGAAACCTTGGTGCAAATTTTGACTGAACCCAAAAATGCCTTGGTCAAGCAATACCACAAATTGTTTGCCATGGAAGATGTTGAACTGGAAATTCAGCCACGCGCCTTGAAAGCCATTGCCAAAAAAGCTCTGAAGCGCAAGACTGGCGCACGAGGTCTGCGTTCAATATTGGAGCAATCCCTGATCGATACCATGTTTGATTTGCCCAATGCTACCGATGTTGAGAGGGTTGTGTTGGATGAATCCACCATCGAAGAAGGAAAACCGCCTTTTTTGGTTTATCGTGACAGTGTCAAAATAGCCTGATTCATCGACTTTTGGGGGTGTTTTGCTCCTTTTGAAATCAATGATGACCCTCACAATAGCACAGCGCTTGATGTTTAGGATAGGGTCAACAATAAGTTCCGCATTTGGCCGTCAGAGTTAAAGATGCAATGCTAGGCGCAAATCGCGCAGTGTGGCCCAGCCACATAAGCGATTTGTAACGACGCAGTGCGCCCAAATCTGACGAGCCAAATGGGGAACTTATT
>CAIXMC010000326.1 GCA_903920405.1 uncultured beta proteobacterium | reverse complement strand
GGCCAAATACCGATTTCTGGCCGCCATCTATCCCCATTTGCAGCAACTCAAGGCGCACCGAGAATTTATCTTGTGCGGAGATATCAACATTGCGCACCAGGAAATTGACCTGAAAAACTGGAAAGGCAACCAGAAAAACTCAGGCTTCTTGCCACAAGAACGCGCATGGATGACGCAATTGTTAGGCGATGGCGGTTTGGTCGATGTTTATCGGCAACTTCACCCCACAACCACCGACGAGGCCTACACCTGGTGGAGTCATCGCGGACAGGCCTACGCCAAGAACGTAGGGTGGCGGCTTGATTACCATCTGGCCACCCCTGCGTTGGCGGCGCGCGCGATCTCCGTGTCCATTGACAAGAACCCAAAAATGTCTGACCACGCGCCCATCACGATGAATTATGCTATTGAATTAATAGCTAACAACGCAAGCTGCTATTGGCTTTGAGCACGAAATGATGTCCAAAGCTGTCTGCAAGACAGTTGCCAATACCATGAAAGGCATCATCCTCTGCGCGGACGATTTTGCATTCAACACAAGTGTGTCGCTGGGCATTGTCCGCCTGGCACAGCACCAGCGCATCAGCGCCACCAGCGTGATGGTGCTGTCGCCAGTTTGGCCACGTGATGTGGCGCTGCTTCAAGGTTTACGCGGTCATATTGACGTGGGATTGCATTTGGATTGGACCAGTGATTTTGCCTTGGCCGCAGGTCATGGCTTGTCTTTGGGGGCAGCCATGCGACGTGCCTTGCGATGTGGTTTTGATAACCAACAAGCCAGAGGCCAGATTGCACGGCAACTGGATTTGTTCGAGACCCATTGGCAAGCCGCCCCTGACTATATTGATGGTCACCAGCATGTGCATCAATTTGCCGGCATTCGTGAAGCTTTGGTGGACGAATTAACACACCGTTACGGCCACTTACCCATCAAGCCTTACCTTCGTTTGTCACGTTCAAACACGACAGACTTCAAGACCTGGGTCATTGCAAAAATGGGTGCGAATGCTCTTGATTGTATAGCTACCAATGCACGTCTATCAAGGGCTAGAGCCTTATTTGGCATCTATAATTTTTCGGGTGATACGGCACGTTATGCAACACTGATGACACACTGGCTGGCCCAATCCTCGCATGGCGACATTTTGATGTGCCACCCATCAGAAGCCGCAGATCCAGAAGATGCTCTTGGCACGGCACGATCTCAGGAGTTTGCCTATCTGTTGGGGTCTGAATTTGTACAGGCTCTGACACATGCGCATGTGCAATTGGTGCGAGGGCAGGATGTTTTCATCGATAGCTCACCTCCAGTGACATGACATCCAATCAGGCAAAATCGTGACTGTTTGCCTTATCCCACCATGATCCTAGATTCCTCAGTTGACCGCTTATTATTTTCACTAAACCGTTATGAAAATTGATATTTGTGACTTCGATGGAGTTCACCCTTTGGGTGAGATCGCTACGCACCCGATTGAGCTACTAGCGGCGCGTCTGGGGGTGTTGTTCCTCCTTGCAGGCAGTAGCCTGCAGCGTCGTCACG